>NZ_JADEWU010000047.1:0-45206 GCF_015207485.1 Planktothrix mougeotii LEGE 06226 | reverse complement strand
CATCTCCCCTTCTACGGTCGATACATCCACAAGGGTAAACCGTTTGTAGATAGCTCGAATTCCAACCATTGGTTAGCAGCAATTAAACTATTAGGCGTTAAATTATTACCTAATACTTTATTAGCAAAAGATTTAGGTTTTTCTAAGGTAAAACATTCGGTTTTGTCGGGATCAAGTTTAACTAATTCTGCTGCCCAACGTCGTGCTTCTTCTTCTGTTCCTAAACGGTCTACAATTCCCAGTTCAACGGCTTGTTGCCCGGTAAAAATTCGACCATCAGCAAAGGTTCTAACGGTTTCTACGGGTAAGCTACGAGATTCGGCAACGGTTTGGACAAATTGTTGATAACTGGTATCAATTAATTCTTGCAAAATTTGTTGTTCGGGTTCAGTGAGTTCTCGATCAAAAGACAAAATATCTTTATAAGGGCCGGACTTAATGACTTTGAAAGAAACCCCCACTTTTTCTAATAACCGTTCTAAGTTATTACCGCGTAAAATTACACCAATACTTCCGGTAATTGTTCCTGGGTTCGCCATAATATGTTCGGCTCCCATGCCAATATAAACGCCACCGGATGCCGAAATATTTCCAAAACTGGCAACAATTTTGACTTTTTTCTGCAACCGTTTCAGGGCACTATAAATTTCTTGGGAGTCGCCAACGGTTCCCCCAGGACTATCAATTCTCAACAATAGGGCGGGAAATTTCTTTTCTTCAATGGTTTTTAGGGCTTCTAACACCCGTTTGCGCGTATCTCCGCCGATCGCACCATTAATTTCTATGCGGGCGATTTGTTTGCGGTATCGAGGTTTAAATGGCCAAATCATGGGAATGACAAAACTGTATTAAATCCATAATATTGTATAAACTTCTTAATAAAAGTACATAATTTTCGTCCCCCCTACCTGGAGAAGCGAATGCAGCAACCGCAAACCCAAGCCAAATTACCCTTTCAGCCCTTATTGTTAATTGCCCCATTCTTCTTTTGGGGGACGGCGATGGTAGCGATGAAAGGCGTTATTCCCCATACAACGCCGTTTTTTATGGCCGGAGTGCGGTTAGTCCCCGCCGGGGTTTTGGTACTGTTAGCGGGGCTGTTAGCTGGGCGTCCACAACCGAAAGGCTGGCGAGCTTGGTTATGGATCTCAATTTTTGGGGCTGTGGATGCGACCTTATTTCAAGGATTTTTAGCCCAAGGGTTAGTGAGAACCAGCGCTGGGTTAGGATCGGTGATGATTGACTCCCAACCCTTAGCCGTTGCAATTTTATCTCTGTGGTTATTTCAAGAAACCATTGGATTTTGGGGATGGTTAGGATTAACTATTGGCATTATTGGAATTAGTTTAATTGGTTTACCCGATGATTGGATTTTAGGCTTATTTAATCCTGAATTATTGACGACTTCTGCCGATTTCACTCAACTGTTTAATAGTGGGGAATGGTTGATGTTATTAGCAGCATTATCAATGGCTGTGGGAACGGTATTAGTGCGGTGGGTTTGTCGATATGCTGACCCGGTGATGGGAACCGGATGGCACATGATTATTGGGGGGTTGCCTTTATTTGGGTTATCGGCACTTTTAGAAACTCAACAATGGCAAAATATTGATCTGTCGGGTTGGGTGGCAATGAGCTATTCTACAATATTTGGAAGCGCGATCTCTTATGGTTTATTTTTCTATTTTGCATCCAGTGGTAGCTTAACGAGCTTGAGTTCGCTAACGTTCCTGACACCCGTTTTTGCTTTATTATTTGGCAATTTCTTTTTACAAGAAGTCCTCAGTCCGTTACAATCAATGGGAGTTGGCTTAACGTTAGTCAGTATCTATTTGGTAAATCAACGGGATACCTTAGCAGAAAAGCTTAAAATCAAACGTTCCAAGGATTTAGCCCCATCTCAACCAGAAACCAATTTATTACAACCCGCAGAGGGAAATTCCGTTGAGTTACCGATAGAAATTAAAGAAATAGAGACAAGCTAAAGCGCATCTCTATACCTCAAGATGTAGTTAATCCCCAAATTTTATCATGAAAATCGGTGCTAATTATTTAGGCGAAAATCGCTGTGAATTTCGTGTCTGGTCGCCCTTACGAGAAACCGTTTCTCTCAAAATTGTGTCTCCCGAAGAGCGATTAATTCCCTTAGAACGAGATGAACAGGGATATTGGAGTGCAACGGTTGAAAATATTCCCCCAGGAACCCGTTATTTTTATCAATTAGATCACCAATTCACCCATCCTGACCCTGCTTCCTATTCTCAACCGGAAGGGGTTCATGGAGCATCTGAAGTGATTGATCAAAATACCTTTGTTTGGCAAGATCAGAACTGGGAAACAATTCCTTTAGATGAATTAATTGTTTATGAACTGCACGTCGGTACGTTTACCCCAGAGGGAACCTTTGAAGCCATTATTCCCCGTCTTCCTGAATTATTAGACTTAGGAATTAATGCCATTGAAATCATGCCCATTGGTCAGTTTCCGGGTACTCGAAATTGGGGTTATGATGGTGTTTATCTGTATGCGGCGCAAAATTCCTATGGAGGAGTGGAAGGGTTAAAACGTTTAGTAAATGCTTGCCATCAACAAGGCATTGCGGTGATTTTAGATGCAGTTTATAATCACTTTGGCCCTGAAGGAAATTACATGGCAGAATTCGGCCCCTATTTTACCGAACGTTATCGAACGGCTTGGGGTTTTGCGGTTAATTATGATCAAGCTTATTGTCAGGGTGTCAGAGATTTTGTGATTGAAAATGCTCTGTATTGGTTACGAGATTTTCACATTGATGCGTTGAGATTAGATGCGGCTGATAATATTTTTGATCTCGGTGCTAAACATATTTTACAAGAATTAGCTGATCATGTAGCCATCCTATCAGAACAGCAAGGACGAAAGTTTTATTTAATGGCTGAAACCGATTTAAACGATGCCAGATTAATTCGTCCTAAAGCGGTCGGAGGGTATGGTTTAGATGTGCATTGGTGTGATGATTTCCATCATGCAATTCATACCGTATTAACGGGTGAAGATATCGGGTATTATAAAGATTATGGTCGTTGTGAACAGTTAGCCAAATCTTACCGAGAAAGCTTTATTTACACTTGGGATTATTCCCCAAACCGTCAACGGTTACATGGAGCATCGGCGGCAGATTGTCCTCCTTATCAATTCTTAGTATTTAGTCAAAATCATGACCAAATTGGCAACCGTTTACTGGGGGATAGATTAACAACTTTAGTCTCTTATGAAGCCTTAAAATTAGCGGCGGCTACGGTATTACTGTCACCTTATATTCCCTTATTATTTATGGGAGAAGAATATGGAGAACCTGCACCCTTTCAATATTTTATTAGTCATTCGGATCAAGATTTAATTGAAGCGGTACGAAAAGGACGAAAAGCTGATTTTGAGGCCTTTCATCTAGCCGGTGATCCCCTTGATGTTCAAAGTCAAGAAATCTTTGATCAATGTAAGTTAAATTGGCAGTTGAAACAGGAAGGAAAGCATAAAATATTATGGGAGTTATATCAAACTTTGATTCGATTACGCCAAAGTATTCCAGCGTTAAAATTACGCGATCGCAATCATCAAGAAGTCCACTGTATAGAAGAGAATAAATTATTATACTTCCGACGTTGGTTTGAGGATAATCAGGTTTTTTGTCTGATTAATTTTAGTAAAAATCCAGTTTCCTACAGCCCTAATTTAATCGGTAAAACTTGGCATAAGCTTTTAGATTCTACCGATAAAAAATGGATGGGTTCAGGATCAAATTTACCCGAAACGTTAACGGGTACTTCAGAATTAACCTTAGTTCCCGAAAGTTTTGTCTTGTATGAAACTTAATCGTTAGATTATATTACCCTAAACCCCTGTAGAGACGTTGCATGCAACGTCTCTACAGCCAACATTAAAAGATGGAATATTAGCATTAGAGCAACGGCTATCTACCTGTTAATTACTCGGATCATACCTTGTATTGGGACTTGCCATAAATTCTCTAAACCCCAAATATATTGCAGATAACTGAAAAAATTTAAGAGGTTAAAATTATCCGTATTGACTATTCTGGAATATTGGAAATATCTCATTTTTAAACGATTTAAGGCGGTATTTGTTTTACCCGTTATCATTTGATATTCCTGATGTTCTAATTTAGAAATTGATAATTTTTCGAGTTCGGGTAAAATTAAGTATGAGAGCGGTAAATTGAGAATTTCTTGTAACTGCATGATTCTCGATTTTAATTGTACAATAAAACGGTATTTTTCAGCTAATGTTAGCAGTCGGTCTTGATCAATTTCAGAAGGGTAGGATTGAATAATAATCGCAGCATCTGTTAACCGACTAATCG
The DNA here is from genome assembly GCF_015207485.1 of Planktothrix mougeotii LEGE 06226. Taxonomy (NCBI): domain Bacteria; kingdom Bacillati; phylum Cyanobacteriota; class Cyanophyceae; order Oscillatoriales; family Microcoleaceae; genus Planktothrix; species Planktothrix mougeotii. The sequence continues at coordinate 40,846 of NZ_JADEWU010000047.1, read as the reverse complement.
GTGAAATTAGATTTGTTAATGCTGCAAATACACAGGTATAAAATAACTGGTCAGTTGCCGATAAAAGATAAACGGGAAAATCGTTGACTTGAGTTAATATTGCCCTCTGCCAAAACTCCGTTTCCGCATTTTCATTAAAACCATCGGCGAAAAGATGCCAACGCAGACTTAAATATTGCTTAGATTCATTTTCAAACCCAATATAATGACTAAAAGGAACAGTGGGATTAGGATTTTTTTGTTTTGCTGTCCAACCCAATTCTTGTAATAAATTTACGGCATTTAAAACATCTTTTGAGTTAATTAAAAAATCGAAATGATCGATATAACGTAGACCATAATCTTGATAATAATACAAATTTAAAGCCGGATCTTTAAGCAGCATTATTTTAATATCTGCCTCTTGAAAAGACCCTAAAATAGATCGAATTTTTTGAAACCAAACTTGGTTTTCAACCCAGAACCGTCGGTAAACCCCCTTCAGTCTGCCAATGTATGAATCTGTGACATTATGAGCCGATAAATTGCGATAGAGTAACGGTAATAACCGATAAGAGTCTTGATCTACATCATCAATATTGACCAATGTTCTCCATTTTTGCCAGGAATTAATGGCTGCTTCACCTTGTAAAAGTGTGGCTTGTAACAGTAATTGTAGCTCTTGATTTAGATTAAAATTCATGGTATCTTATTAATTAATTACGGTAATTGAATCCCTGGAATATTAACTCTAATGCTGTATACTGAAGTTTGAGCGGTGATATAAAGAGTTTGCCAATCTTCATCTCCCCAAGCACAATTAGCAGGGCGTTCTGGAGTGACAATTGTTCCTAAATGATTGCCTTGACAATCAAACACCCACACCCCCCCTGCTCCAGTACAATAGATGTTTGCCTGAGCATCGATTTTCATGCCATCCGGTGAACCGGGTTCCTTGATGTTCATATCATGAAAAACACGACTATTAGCCAGTGTACCATCAATTTTGACATCGAAAACTCGGATATGACGACATTGGGAATCGTCAATATAAAGCTGTTTTTCATCCGGTGAAAATGCTAAACCATTGGGTTTATAAAAATCATCGGCGAGGAGAATGATCTCTTGATGATCTGGCGGAATTAAATAAACCCCTTGGATGGGTTGTTCTTGTTCTTCCGGTTGAATTCCATAGGGAGGATCGGTAAAATAAATTGCACCGTTACTTTTAACCACAACATCATTGGGACTATTGAGTTTTTTGCCTTGAAATTGATCGGCTAAAATCGTAATTGAACTGTCTTTTTCCGTGCGGGTAACTCGGCGCATCCCGTGTTCGCACGCAATTAATCGTCCTTGTTTGTCCCTGGTTAAACCATTAGAATTATTACTAGGTTTTCTAAATATTTTTACCTCTCCATTAGGAGTCAACTGCAAAATTTGATTAGCAGGAATATCGCTAAAGAGTAGATGCTTTTCTTCAGCTATCCAAATCGGCCCTTCAGTAAACTGAAATCCGGTAGCTACGCGATCGATCTTTACTTTTTTAGGAAAGAGACTTTGAAACTTCTTAGATTTTGATTCCAGACGACTGACACCTAATTGCCCTTTTTGATGGGTGGCTAATTTGGTTTCAATCTGTCTCTTTATCCATTTGGCAATACGCAACATTTGGCTTTCTTCCGTTAATTTTATACTACTTTTCTATTCAGGCGGATTTTGGGCAACACGATAACTATATAATGTTGCTCCTCCATCAATTTTCAAAACAGTTCCCGTCGTGAATTTGGAAAAATAATCTGAGGCTAGATAAACAGCCGCTCTACCAATATAACAAGGAGCGATCGAACACTGATGTAATAGGTTATATTTATGATGTAAAAGGTTCCCCTGATCGTCTTCTGCAACCCAACCGGGAGCAATTCCATTTACTCTTATTCCGTAGGGAGCAAATTCTACCGCTAATTCTTTGATAATCATGCCTAATGCTGCTTTTGAAGAACTATAACTAGGCCACCGGATCAGTATTTCTCCATGTATAGAAGTTAGAAAAATAATAGCACCTTGAATAGAATTACTCACCATCATTTTGGAAATCAATTTGGTAAGATACATAGGCCCAAATATGTTGGTTTGAAAAGTTTTTTGCCATTCTTCTAAATCCAAGTTATTTATCCCCATTGTTTCAAATTGAATGCCGACATTATTGATAAGAATATCAATTATGATTTTATTTTCCTCTAAAATCCTATATAAATAATCAATATCTTCAGGTTTTGATATGTCTGAAACAAAGCTTTTCACCTTAACTGGATAAGTATTTAATTCTTTTTCTAAGTTTAAACATTCTTCCTCAACAATATCGGTGAAGAAAATATTTGCGCCTTGTTTTGCCATTTCAATAGCAATACTTCTGCCAATATTTTTTGCGGCTCCGGTAATCAGGACATTTTTTCCGGCTAAAAGCTGATTATCTAAAACTACAGAAGGATCTACTGTTTTGACAAAAACTTTTGGAATAAGATTAGGCATCGGATTAAGGAAGGCTTTGGATGCAGCTTTGAAACGAGTTTTAATATTGTTTAGCCGAGTTTTGAAATTCATATCCGTCAATCATAGCTCATTTCAATAGCCTAACCTTTAGCACGGCGGCGGTCTAGTGATGCTTTCAAAATCTGAAGATATTCAGTTTGGTATTCGCGTTGTTTAATTCCCTTATTGGTTTCGTGCAGTCGGCGCTTGGCTACTAATTCAGGTAACATCATCGTCTGGAGTTCTAGCTCTGTAGCACGCACCTGCCAACTCGCAAATTCAGCTAATTTCCACTGAGTTTCAAATAAGCCAACTTGAAAAAAAGACTTACGTTTGATGAGCAATGCTGAAGGAATATGTCCTGGTACTAATTTAGGAGAAACTTGTAGTTTGGCTTTCAGATTCTCGGCCAAGTCTGGACTAATAAACTGTTGAACCTGTCCGTATATGATATCAAGATTGGGGTTATTAGTAAATGCTGCCATTTGGTTAGTTAATTTATCCTCTACCCAAAGGTCATCTGCATCCAGAAAGGCAAAAAAATCGCCTTTGGCTAATTCTATTCCTAAATTACGAGCCGCCGCCGTACCACTGTTGACTTGAAAACAGTATTGTACTGTAGTACCAAAGCGCTTTGCTATTTCTGCACTGCCATCAGTTGAACCATCATCTATTACAATAATTTCTAGTGGCTGATAAGTTTGAGCGAGTACGCTTTCAATCGCTTCTGCTAGATACTTTTCACAGTTATAAACTGGAATAATGACACTGACTAAAAAATTATTTTCCATTCGCAGATATCCTTTCACTTAATTGTTAAAATTTTTCGGAGAAATTTAGCCTTTTTTAAGATATTTTTGGAGTGTTAGGAGGCGCACCCAAGTATTCATTAATAGTTGGCATTCCTGGCAATACACTACTGGGAGATGTTCCTTTTTTTCTGCACCTATCAAGATGTTTTTTAAATATCCTAACGAACCCCAACTCAGTTAAAGTTTTCCCCGCCGTCATATTTTCCCGATGCTTTCGATAAAACAGCGTTACCTGCTCCAAGACAACCTTAGATATACTATTTTCCCAGGCTCTGATATACCAATCAACATCTTCTGCGTAGCGTAGAGATTCATCAAATAAGCCAATTTTATCAAAAACTAATTTACGATACAATCCGCTCCCTAAGTTAATGTAATTATAAGGATAATGCTCTTTTTCAAATATCGCTATATTGTCATTTGTCAAGTGAGTATTTTTCAGGTTTTGGATTAATCCTTGTACAATTTCTACCGAAGGATTATTTGTTAAGTAACTTGCTTGCAGTTTCAGTTTATCATCCGACCAGAGATCGTCAACATCTAAGAAGGCAATTACATCTCCATTGGCTACTTTTATCCCGTGATTGCGAGCCGCTGCTGGCCCACTATTTTGCTGATAAATATAGCGGATACAGTCTTTGAATTGGGCAGCTATTTCCGCCGTTTTATCTGTCGAACCATCATCAATCACAATTATTTCTAAGGGTTGATAATCCTGATTTTTGATATTTTGAATGGCTTCCGCTATATATTTCTCTCCGTTATAAACTGGAATGATAACGCTAACAAATAATGGCTGATTTTCCATTGCTTATTGCTTGGTAATGAGGTTGAAAATGACTTGAGGAATTTGTTCTAAATCAGTGCCGAGTTCGAGATAATAAGCAGGAACTTTTTGCAAAACTTGCATCATAATTTGGCAAGCTTCTTTACCAGAACCTGGTAATTGAATCATGGTACTCGGCACGAGTGAAGTTAAAGCAGCAGCAGCAGAGGTAGCTGTTAAGGAGGTATCTGTTTTTCCCGTAATGCGCGGTATTAAAACTGCACGAATGGGGGATTTTGTCAATATTTTTTCGGGAAAATGTTCGTTGATGAAATAAAGTGCTTTTTCGTCGGAAAGGCGATCGCAATTACTGATAGCCGTCGCCAGAAATGGTAATCTATCCACATCGTCGGCATTTTTTTTGCCCGTGTTGTAGATGCTAAATACCGTCGGGGTTGGTTCGGGGGAGATGAGACTGTAATCGTCGCTGGCATAAAAAAGCTCTGAATTTAAGCAAGTTAAAGCAGTAGTTGATTTACCAGAGCCCCCCTTTCCGACTAGCAACACGCCACCCGATGGAAGTCCGACAGCGCCACCATGAACTAGCTGAATGCCCCGCTTACTCATCCAGACGTTTAAAATTGTCCGTAGCGGCGAACCTTTTTCCCAATAGGGAATTTGTTCGGTTGTTTCAACCCAATAAATTCCTAGATTGCGATCGCTATCCAACAAACTTAAGGCATAAGCACCCCATTGGAAACTGGTATGAATGCGATCGCTATTGAAACCGTAAATCTCTCCACGCTTGGGATGATGTTGATTTCTCTGCCAAGGTGGAGGCGGCATTATCGTATTTGTCGAGGTACTATCCCACAAACAAACTGTAAGTGCCTGATCGCAAAAGGGTTCTGTTTCTAAGTGTCCTAAAGCGGGGGTCATGTATGGAATTAATGCTTCCCCTGCAAACCGCAACCGAATTTTAAACCCTCCTATGCAGTAAAAACGGTCAATACAACCCCCAGCAGAAACCTCAGCTTTTTCATATAATTCATAAACAGTATTGAAAAAATCTAAAGAGTCTTTCTGAGCAGTTTGAGCAGAATGATCAGGATTTTCAAATGTATTTGTAACCATCTGATTTTTGGGACTCAGCGACAATTATTAAAAAATGGGGAGGAAAAACCCCTCCCTTTTTTGAAGAAATTAAACTTCAACTTTAGCACTCGGCCAACCGATTTGCTCGTCAACTTCATGGATAGGATCTAAAGCCAGCAATTCTTCCATATCCGTGTATTTTTGTAAGCTGGGAGGTTCAAATTGTAATTTTTCTAAGTTGGGAAGGGTTGGAGTTGGATCGTTAGGATTGTTGTGGCTGTCTACCTCATCTCCTGTATGGAGAACAATCAGTTCTTCTTTCTGTAATTGTTCAATCAAATGATTGACGGCATTTTCAATAATGGTGTTCTCACCCTCATAGCGCTGAATGATTTCTGATACAATATCGCCTCTGGAAAGACCTCTAATTAAGCCGTCCCAAATATCTGCACCGACTTTAACTAAACTAAAATAATCTCCCTGCTCCAAGTTGACAATAACGACTTCACCATCAATGCTTTCATGAACAACTTTGGGCGTATTTGCATTAAATTTTTCGTCTGGATTCATGATTTATGATCGTTTTTTGGGGTGGATAAACTTAGTCGTATTTAACTATCCTTAACTTTACTATAACCTTAGATAGATGTCAAGTTTATTTCCCGTAAATTTGAGATTCGATCTGCAAAAAAATGTTATTTATTTTGACTCAATAAAAAAGCCATAATATTACGATCCTTTAACTCTTTAAAGGATCAAAATCTCTATTTTAAGGATTGAGTAGATGACACCCCCAAAATTTTAGAAAATTGAAACGATGTTCAGTTATTTCTTAACTCTTTTGACAATCTGCTCTATTATTAACCGCAGGGGTCGTAGTAGATAGTAAATAAAAGCGGGAAATTTTGCTAAGGGGAGTACCAACCAATCAGTTGTTGTTGGTGTAATTGCAACCTTAAAAAAGTATCGCACCCGATCTTGAAGTCGTTCTCTGACCTTGAGATGAAAGCGAGTCGTTGAACCATCTTTAAACGAACTATCAACTTGATAAACAAGCTGTTTGTATACTTGATCAGCTAGGGATGCTACTTCTGGATCGGCTTTTATTTTTTGTAAGATATCCTGGGGTAGAATTGTTCCTAAAAGATGATCAGCAAGGGTTAAACCTAAAAACAACATTCGTTGACCGCCTTTTTCCGTCGCTTTCTCGATTAATTTTTCCCACTCTAATTGGGGATGAGAGCGAATATATTCAGCTAAATCGCAGATGCGAGCCAGTTGTGTCCAACACTCTTTTGTTCCGTGTCCTGTAATTGCCAAAACTGCATTTTCTGGCGACAGATTGGGTATTGTTTTGCCCGCAATAACAACAGAATCTAAGTTTTCCCATAACCCCGAATCATCAATAGGAAAAGAAAAATATTGTGGCATAATTCCCCAGTGAAGTTCTATCAATATTTCTTTTTTAGGGTGAAGAAAGGGGTAGGCAGCTTCGCGAACAAATTGATAGATTTGAGGCGATCGCAAAAACACTTTTTCCTGTTCGAGGGTTAGTTCGACGCGCTCAATTTTCATTTGATATCCCTCAGATAAAAACAGTGCTTTTGACCGTTCAATATCTTGAGTATGAATTAGAATATCTAAATCGCTGAACTGTCGGAGTAGCAAATTACCATAAGCAGCAGCGGCTAATACAGGCCCTTTAAACGGAAGAAGGGGGATTCCTTGCGTTTCAAACAAATTCAACAATCTGACCAGTTCACCACTCAATAACAGGCTTTTGCGAGTATTAAACTGAAACTCTAGTCGTAACTTTGTCAAAATCGGTTTGGGAACGGCTTCTGGACAAATCCCATTCAGGTTTGAGTACAAAAGCGGCATCACCTTATGGTAATTTGCCATCTCTATCAACTTGACCCAATCTATATTCTCTTGCAGTAGAGTTTTCAACCTCTGCCTGTTTTCTGGGTTTACCTGAGTGTTAGCACAAATTAGCAATACTTCTAGTTCATGCTGAATTCCCACCGATGAAAACCAACGTGGTGATTTTAGTAACATTTGGCTCCAATTGTCTGGCTATCACTCCATTAGTAACTTAAGTTTTGGCTTAACGCAAGTTACCCGTGAGACCTGTCGAGATGTTCCCTTGGATTCAGAATATAACCTCATTTCCTTCATTCGCGCAGAAATTAAAAAAACACAAATCATCTCCAACATAGCTGACCTGAAAAAATCAAAGAAGATTTGAGATTAATCCGCTAAACACTATTTTCAACCTAGAGATAGATAGCTAATATCACCAATAAAGGTTAAAATAAGCTTGATTTTTCCAATTTCATTTCAATAATTATTATGCGAATTCCTCTAGCTACCTACCGGATTCAGTTTAATCCCGATTTTAATTTTAATCAGACTAAAGAGATTATTGCTTACTTACAGGAGTTAGGGATTTCTGATTTGTATGCGTCTCCAATTTTTAAAGCTCGAAGCGGAAGCACTCATGGCTATGATGTTGTTGATCCGAATCAATTAAATCCTGAACTAGGAACGCAGGAAGATTTTGATCAATTAATGGAAGAAGTTAAAAATAATGGCATGGGATGGTTACAGGATATTGTTCCCAATCACATGGCTTATGATAGTCAAAATCAATATTTAACAGATATCTTTGAATTTGGTTCTGATTCGGATTATTTAGAATTTTTCGATATTGATTGGAAACATCCTTATAGTGATTTTCAAGGTCGTGTTTTAGCTCCCTTATTAGGAGATTTTTATGGCAATTGTTTAGAGAATGGACAATTAAAAATTTCTTATGGAGAAGCAGGGTTATCCGTTAATTATTATAGTTTAAAGTTTCCCTTAAAAATTGAATCCTATACTTATTTAATCACGCCTCGTTTAAAAGAATTAGAAGACCGCTTAGGACGAAGACATCCGAACGTGATTAAACTGTTAGGGGTGCTTTATGTGTTGAAAAATATCCCCAATGAAGAATCCAGCCAAGATCGGCGATCGCAAGCCGTATTTGCAAAAGGATTACTGTGGGAACTGTATCAAGAAAATAGCGATATTCAGAAATTTATTGATGAAAATATTGAATATTTGAATGGAAAAACAGGCGATCCCGAAAGTTTTAATTTCTTAGATAAACTCCTATCTGAACAATTTTTCCGATTATCCTATTGGAAAGTCGGTGCAGAAGAATTGAACTATCGACGGTTTTTCACAGTTAATGAATTAATTAGCGTCAAAGTTGAGGACGAAAAAGTTTTTAATAAAACCCATGATTTAATTTTTAAATTCGTCAGATCGGGTAAATTTACAGGATTAAGAATTGATCATATTGATGGATTGTATAATCCCCTGCAATATTTACAAGGAATCCGCGAAAAAGTCGGAAATGTTTATCTAACCGTTGAGAAAATTTTAGATATTGAAGAAAATTTACCCAGTAGTTGGCCCATGGAAGGAACGTCAGGATATGAATTTTTAATTTATTTGAATAATTTATTTTGTCAACGCAAAAATGAAGATCGCTTCAGTCAAATTTATCGAGATGTAACAGGTTTAAGTGTTTCCTTTAAACAATTATTAATTGATAAAAAACGCTTAATTGCTGATCGGAACTTAGCGGGAGATGCAGATAATTTAGCAGGATTACTGAAACGGATTGCGGGTCAATATCGTTATGGACGAGACTTTACGTTACATGGGTTACAAACTGCCATTCTAGAAGTCTTAGTACGCTTTCCCGTTTATCGAACTTATATTAATGAAGGTCAAGTCAGTGAAGAAGATCGCTATTATGTTCAGTTTGCAATTCAAGAAGCAAAAGGACAACATCCTGAACTGATTAACGAACTCAATTTAATTGAAAAGTTTTTATTACTAGAATATGATGACTATTTAAGCGATGAAAATAAAGAATTGTGGCTGCATTTTGTGATGAAGTTACAACAGTTTTCAGGGCCATTAACAGCAAAAGGTGTGGAAGATACACTGTTTTATGTGTATAACCGTTTTGTGTCTTTAAATGAAGTAGGGGGCGCACCTTATCAATTTGGAATTAGTTCTGATACGTTCCATCAGTTTAATAAAAAACAAGCTAAAAGTTGGCCCCACAAAATGAATACAACCTCAACCCACGATACAAAACGCAGTGAAGATTTACGCGCCCGATTAAACGTAATTTCCGAGATTCCTGATGAATGGGAAGCACAAGTCAGAACTTGGATAGCGTTAAATCGGGACAAAAAAATAGAAACCGATGGACGAATTATTCCTGATGGGAATGATGAATATTTCTTGTATCAAAATTTAATCGGTTCCTATCCCTTTTATGAAGCAGAATATCCTGAATTTGTAGAACGAGTTAAACAGTTTGCAATTAAAGCAGTTCGAGAAGCCAAAGTTCATACCGCTTGGTTACGTCCCGACTCCGTTTATGAAGAAGGCTTTTTCACTTTTGTTGATAAAATTCTCAACCCTTCGGAGGACAATCAGTTTTTACAAGAGTTCAGAAATTTTCAACAAAAAATAGCATTTTATGGGATATTTAATTCCCTTTCTCAAACTTTAATTAAAATCACTAGCCCCGGTTTACCCGATTTTTATCAAGGAACAGAGCTTTGGGATTTAAGTTTAGTTGATCCTGATAATCGTCGTCCCGTTGATTATGAAAAACGGATGCAGTTTTTGGAGGAGATTAAACGCCGTTCTCAGGACGATATTTTGTCTTTGATTGACGAGTTAAAAGCGACTCCTGAAGATGGACGGATGAAGTTATTTTTAATCTATCAAGGGTTAATAGTTCGCAAACAATATCTGGAAGTTTATCAACAGGGCGCTTACATTCCCTTAGAAACAACTGGAGACTATGCTGAATATATTTTAGCCTTTGCTCGAATCTATGGTCAACAAATTATCATTACCGTTGTTCCTCGATTTTTAACAAATTTAGTTGAACCTCAACAATTTCCATTGGGTGAGAATATTTGGAAAGAAACAGCCATTGAAATACCGGAAGATTGGGAAACAGATTGGAAAAATACCCTAACAAATCAATCGATTAAAGGTAGCCATTCCTTAAAAATTGGTGATATTTTAACGGTGTTTCCTGTAGCTTTATTAACGAGTTGTTAGATCTGCTTTTTACTTAGGGTCTTGATTTTATCCGCTCTCGGTTGTCAGACCCTCTCAAAATTCGGTAATCTCTAACTTAATTCCTGACTTAAAATCTCTATAAATTCCTGCACAACGTCATCGGGTTCTTGATTGCACCTATTATAGTCATAATAGTGGATAATACAGATACCCTGAGTTTCAAAAAGGCGATCGCGATCTTCAGGTTTTGCTGTATTAGGATGCAATAATTCCAGAATACCCCATTTACCTTGATAGAAAATTAAGAAATTAGCTTCTTGATTTGATCTACCTTCTGGCGTAGTCAGACGGACTTTAGCATTAGGAAAAAAAAGGATATTAGCGCGCTCCAATGCTTCAGCTATTTTAATTTGTTCTTCGCAGTGGAAATTAAAATTATTCCATAGATAGATTTTTTCTTCTGAGTTAGAGTTGGTTTCGGAGTCTTCAGATTTTATGATTTCTTCTGGGAAGTTAGTATTATTATCAAATCCCATTAAGTTATGTGAATCTCTTTGACAGGAATCAACACCTAAATTTGTAAATAGTCTTGCTCCTGTTAAATTGGCTTTACTCAAAGTTTTTCCAGTCAGATTGACTTCAATTACTTGATGGCGATGCAAATTAACTTGATTTCGTCGCAAATATCGCTTAAAAACAGACTGTAAATTATTCTTTTTTACCTTTTCATCAAAAGCGTCTGAAAGTTGTTTCCAAAGTTTAGCCGCAATAGATTTTATATATTCATCATCATAATTAGAAAGTTGAGCAATGTCTTGATATGAACATCTACCTTCCCAACATTGTCTAAATATTAGCTCTTGTACGTCGTTTAAGCACTCGCCATCGAGGACAACTTCTGCGATCGCAAGTGCTTCATCAACGGTCATGGGTTCAATTTCCTTAAAGTATCACTTAAAGTTTTAAACAGATAACACTATATTGTACCCCTTAAGGCTGACGTTGATTCAACCAATTTTCTAAATCTGTTACTTCTGAAAAATCCAGAAGCGCTTCCCCTAAATTCTCTAATTCTTCGACAGATAAAGTCTGAATTTGTTCTTGTATTTCAGGAGCGATCGCACCAAGTCGTCGAGTAATTAAGCGAGTAACAAATAACATCGCCTCCCGTTGTCGTCCTTCCAGGAGACCGTCTTCCCGAATTTCTTGGTAAATGACAGACTCGCGCATTGTTTCGCTCCTAAATAATTGTCTGATTAAGTTTTTTTCAAACCTTAAACCCGCGAGAACTTGAGTACAAGCGAGGAGATCGGCTTGTTGATTGGGTTCTTCAATTGTAGCAATCCGATTTGCTATTTGCTCTAACAAAGTTCGGGGTGAGTTGGTTTGAGATAATGTCGCAAAGGGGAGTAAAGCGGGGACAGATAGCAGTAAATTGGGGTCTTGCTCCCACAGGCGAATCACTCTATAGCAGTGTTGGGTGTTGGTGTCTGTATACTCAGATACAAAAGCTTGTTCTGAGGTAGTTTGCTGTAAAAAGAGTACAACTTGATTGATGGAACAGGAGTATTGTCGCTTGAGCCTGACGTAGTAGTCAAGCATTCTGAATGGAAGGGGAGGGTTAGAATAAGACAGGGTTTGAAATTCCAGATGCAGAATTTGGTTATCGGCTTGCAAAAAAGTGAGAGAATCAGCCCGAATTGGTTCTTGAATGAGTTCAGTTTTGAGAACCTGAATGGTGGTAGGTTGTTCCAAGGGGAGCAACCATTGAACAAAAGCATCTGGGAATTTTTCAGCCAGATATTTACAAGTGTTATCGTAAACCAAGGAAGTTCAGTTAGAAAATAGGTGTGAATAGTCTGTGAGAGCAGTGTAACCTTTAGACGCATCTGTCTAACTGGATATTTTAGCAAAATCTGACAAAAGTTACTACTTTTTATCACTTTTTATCACTTTTTATCACTGTCAATTTGAAGTTGAGTTGGTAAATTAGGGATGATGAGACAACTCAAGTTGAATCATTAAGACAAAGATAAACGCTGCTTAGTGAGGAGTGCGATATGGAAATGAAAGAAGCTGATTTGACCCCAGATCAGCTTAATCTCGTTCAAGATCTTCTCAAAAAAAGAATCAATGAACGTCAATTTCGGGTTTCTATTGTCGGTCAAACGGGTGTTGGTAAGTCTTCTCTGATCAATGCTTTATTTGGTACTAATCTGAAAACTGATCCGGTCAAACCTTGTACTAAATTAGAATTAGAAGGAGAAGAAATTCCTGCTATTCCTATTAAAGAAAATCTGTACTTTTATGACCTTCCTGGGATCGGAGAATCAGACGAAGCAGACGAAAAGTATTTGCAAAAATACAGAGAACATCTTCAATCTTCCGATGTAATTTTATGGGCGATTCATGCTGATAATCGCTCAGTTGTTTTTGATTTGCAGTCCCTTAAAAAAATTATGGAGGGATATACACAAGAACAGAAAGCAGTTTTAATGAGCAAACTGACTTTTATTCTAACTAAAGCAGATGTTCTACATCCTCCGGCTTGGATAGCAGCAAAAATTGGAAACATCGTTAAGTTTTTACCAGCACCAGAAACAAGCAGCACTTTGGAACAAAAAGCTGTCTACTATCAACAGACTTTTATTGAGCCTTATGGTGGTTTAATTGTTTCCAAAACTTACGATGATTGCAATTTTTCCCTGATTGAAGATGGCTTCAAATGTGATCAAGATTTAAAGTTAATTTATTACAAAGGATATATGAATGCTGAAAAATTGAAAGAGTATCAGCAGAAATATCCTGAATACCAAAAAGTTTTTGCTCGACTTTATGATAACTATCAGGTTATCCCCTGTTCGGCTGTCTTTCGGTATAACTTAAATAAATTAATGTTGGTCATTCTCAATAAACTTGGGCAGGAAGCTACCATTCAGTTCTACAAGCTTATTGCTGGTGATGCTCTAGACCAAATTCCTTTTGACCAAACAGAAAACCTTTGTAACTTATTAGTCTATGAGCCAAAAACTAAAAAGACTCTGTTTGAATTTCGTCGGTGGTTAAATACCCAAAAATTTGGGATTTGGTAGTTGATTGAACACTCAAAAATGGTAATTATAATGAGTAACAACTGTGATCCTGATTACATTTCCAGCCAGCTTGCCCTACAGGATGATAATAACAGAAGTCTTAATCTAGCAAGAGCAATATTAACTGAATCGGCAGCCATCTCTTTAGTTATAGCGGCAATTAACTGGCTGGTGGACAAAAGTAAAATGGACAGACCGACAGCTAAGTTGATAAAGTCTGGCGTGAGTATTATAGGTCATTTAGCTAAGGCTTGGTTTGCATTGTAAATTAAAAAGGTGGAATCTATTGTGAGTGATTTAGAAAACCGTGACTATACTCTAATCATTGATAAGAGTGGCACTATGGCAAGGAAAGATTGTGAAGGCGGTAGAAGTCGTTGGGATATGATGCAAGAAACGACTTTCGCTTTAGCTAGTAAGTGTGAACAATTTGACCAAGATGGTATTACAGTTTATACTTTTTCTACTCAATTTAAACGGTATGATCATGTAACAGCCAGTAAAGTTGAGCAAATTTTCAATGAGAATGAACCTGTCGGAAGAACAGAAATGGCAAAAGTTTTGCAAGATGCTCTACAAAACTATTTTAGACTCAAGGAACAGGGACAAGCTAAATTAGGAGGTGAAACAATTATTGTAGTAACAGACGGTCAGCCAGACCACCCTCAAGCGGTTATCCAAACCATTATTGAAGCTACCCAAAAAATTGATAGAAATGAGGAATTAGCAATTTCATTTATCCAAATTGGTCATGATACTGAAGCCACCCAATTTCTCAAAACTTTAGATGATGATCTTCAAAGTGCAGGAGCTCGTTTTGATATTGTACATACAATCACAATTGATGAAATAGAACAAGAAGGAATCTCTCTGAAAGAGGTTTTAATTCGAGCGATTACTGATTAATATCAGCCCTATAGAGAGACGCGCCTTGGCACGTCTCTACGGGGTTGGAAGAATACAGAAATTAACGAACGACGGACACTAATCGTTTAAGAGAAAGTTCTAATAATTCAGGATGATAATCTAAATGATAGCCTAATTCCTGAATCGCTTTTTCTAATAAATAACAATCCAATAAAACGTTAAGTTCTTGTCGTCCTTGGGGTAAAAAATGATCAGAAGATGCTGTTTCTAAATAATGGTTGAGGAAGGCGGCACTGACCCAATTTGACCATAATTGTCCCCACTGTTCCATTAACGGTAAATTTTCCGGGCGAATCATGCCATTTTTGATTTCTTCTCGAAGGGCAAAACGGGTCGCTAAATCAAAAGATTGTAACATTCCAGCGACATCTCGCAAAGGAGAACGTTTCATGCGTCGTTCACTTAATGACCGATAGGATTCTCCTTCAAAATCAATAATAATAAAATCTTTCCCCGTATACAATACATCCGTTAAGGAATAGTTTCCATGACATCGAGTTCTCAAAGCAGTAATTTTCAGATTTAATAAGCTTTGGAATCTTCCTAAAATGTAATTTTGATCCCCTAAAATATGTTGAATTATGGGTTTAAGTTCTGGAGGTAATGTTTCCATTTGTTTCTTTAATTTTATCAACACTTGTCCCGTTAAATTCCGAGAATATTGATAAATTGAACGTTGATAAAAGGTAGAAAAAGGTTCAGGTGCAAAATCAGGATTATCAGGATCACTGGATAAAATAATATGAAATTCTGCGGTACGTTGTCCTAAAAGTTCTGCATTTCTGAAGTAGGAACCAATGAGTAATAAAATGTCTTCAGGAAGAGGGTCTTGATAAAGATCAAATAAAGAACGGTTTGAAGATAAAATCTCTAAGTCTTGACTCGGTTGTAAGATCACTCGATCAAAGTAATCTCGTAAACTATCTAAGGTATAATTCCAAGCATTAATTGCATCGGGAATATACTCTTGTAACACTCCAAATGTGATCGATTCTCCTCGATGACGATAATATTCCAATCCCCCGATTAAAGGAGTTGTATATTCTAAATGTTGTTTTTGTTCTAAAAAGGAACGAACTTCTAACTCTGGATTAATCCCATCTTCGACTCGACGGAAGAGTTTAAATAAAAAGCGATCGCCATACACAACAAAGGAATTATCAAACTCTCCTTTTAATAAATGGGGGTCTAATCGTTGTTTTAAATCCTGGTGTTTTAACGCTGCGGTTGTGGTAGCAACTAAATTACCAAATTGACCGGAATAACGATCAGAATTAATAATCATTTCTAAAGGTAAACTTAAGAATTCAATATCTTGTCCGACCTCTAATAAAATTCCGGTTTCTCCTGAAACTTCTACGGTTGCTAAAATGAATTGTGGCGTTTCTTTTTTAACCTTTTCTGCAAGTTCTTCCTTCAGAAAAACTAAAGGTAATAAATAGGTTTCAGGAAATCCTTCTGTATATTCCGTTTGCAATAAAATCATAATCCCTTGGCTATCTTTATACGGAATTGGAATTGCTTCTGTAATCTTGACAGATTGGAGAATTCGGGATTTTCCCATAAACCAGCGACAACGATAGAGATATTCGGGTAAAATTGATTCTAATCGGGTTCTTAAAGTCGGTTGGGTTAAGATTTCTTGCCAGTTATTTTGAACAACAAAAATGGGGAGTTGAGTTTGAGGTCGAGGAAGTAAAGCGACTTTTGGATCAAACTGAAGCATAAACCAGTAAAATCCATAGGGAGATAAACTCATAAAATAGGAATTTTCCCCAATTTTAGGAAATTCTGTCCGACCAAAAATTTCAACGGGAACCATGCCTTTAAAGGGAGATAAATCTAAATTAACGGATTGCACAAATCGAGATAAATTGGCAACAATTAACAGATGTTCTCCTTGATAAGTGCGGGTAAAAGCTAAGACTTTGCGGTTTTCAAAATGTAATAATTCAAAGGTTCCTCGTCCAAAAGCTTGAAACCGTTTTCGCATCGTAATAATGCGTTTCATCCAAGATAATAAGGAATTAGGATTCTGACTTTGGGCTTCAACATTAAGGGCTTCATAATTATATTCAGACTCAAAAATTAAGGGTAAATATAGTTTTTGAGGATTCGCCCGACTAAATCCAGCATTGCGATCAGGACTCCATTGCATCGGTGTTCTAACTCCGTTGCGATCGCCGATATAAATATTATCTCCCATACCAATTTCATCCCCATAATATAACACCGGAGTTCCGGGTAATGACAGTAATAAACTATTCATTAATTCAATTTGGCGACGATCATTTCCGAGTAAAGGTGCAAGGCGACGTCGAATTCCTAAATTAATTCTTGCTTGCGGATCTTGGGCATAAACTTTATACATATAATCTCGATCTTCATCTGTCACCATTTCTAAGGTTAATTCATCGTGATTTCTGAGAAATAATGCCCATTGACAGTTATCAGGAATGGCAGGAGTTTGATTTAAAATATCAATAATTGGGAAACTATCTTCCATCCGTAATGCCATAAATAATCGAGGCATTAAAGGAAAATGAAAATTTAAGTGACATTCATTGCCTTCCCCATAATAAGCCGCAGCATCTTCTGGCCATTGATTAGCTTCAGCTAAGAAAATTCGGTTACTATAATTAGCGTCTAAATAAGTTCGTAATTGTTTTAATAATTGATGGGTTTCGGGTAAGTTTTCACAGTTTGTTCCTTCCCGTTCAAAAATATAAGGAATGGCATCCAGTCGCATTCCATCAACTCCCATTCCCATCCAGAAATCTAAGACTTCTAAAACCGCTTTAATCACTTCAGGATTATCATAATTCAAATCCGGTTGATGGGAATAAAACCGATGCCAATAATAAGATTTTGCTACACTATCCCAAGCCCAATTTGAAGTTTCAAAATCTTTAAAAATAATTCTGACTTCAGAATATTGATCCGGGCTATCACTCCAGACATAAAAATCCCGTTCTTTACTGCCTTTGGGGGCTCGTCTGGCTCGTTGAAACCAAGGATGTTGATCAGAAGTATGATTAATCACTAATTCAACAATGACTCGAATTCCCCGCTCATGAGCCGCATCTAAAAACGTTTTAAAATCTTCTAAATTCCCATATATTGAATTAATATTCATATAGTCGGCAATATCATAACCATCATCTCGTAAGGGCGAGGGAAAAAAGGGAAGAATCCATAATGCTGTCACCCCTAAATCCTGTAAATAATCTAATTTTTCGGTTAATCCAATAAAGTCTCCAATTCCATCTTCGTTACTATCGGCAAATGCCCGAACTGGAACTTCATAAATAATGGCATCTTTAAACCATAAGGGATCGTTAGACAGTTTATTGTGTGGCATTTTTCAACTCAGGAATGTTTTAAGTGATGATTTGACTACAATGACAATATGGATAATTTTAGTTTAAAATTAATCATAAGGGAAGTCATCAGCCTTTAGGGAGAACTTAACAAACCTGTCAAAATTTACACAGCTTAAATTTATCCCCTCCTCTTCATGAGTATCATATTGATTGATCAACTAAACTTTTAAGTTCATCAACTGATAATAGACTCATATTTTTGATCCATTTTTAGGTTGAAAAAACTTGAAATTCTATCGGATTCAACTTTGACAACATTAAATGTCTTATTTTTGATTACTTTAAAGGTTTCAATTTCAAGCTTCATCTTCCTAAAGTTAGGATTATGATTAACAAATTCATCTATTCTAAACTGACACCAATCGTAAAAAGACGTTTTTTGTATGACAACTAATTTCAATAAAACTAATTTTTTGCCATTGAGCGATCACTAATTTTTTTGTTGTGTTTCCACTGTGTCATTATCTGGTATTGTCTAACTGATAACATTGATCCCAATTCGGAGATCAGTTAAAAAACAGAGCAAAACCTTTAATACTGCTCTGTAATCCAGCGTCGATTGCTCATCGAAGCCTCATCATCGTAGCTGTGTTTCATAGAGCGCTCAGGAAGCTTAACCTTTTCATGGGGAACGGGTTCGTAGGGAAACAAGTTGAGAAAATGAGACAGACAGTTAAGACGCGCTCGTTTCTTATCATCAGAATGAATAATATACCAGGGAGCCCAGGGGGTATCGGTGGCATCTAGCATCATGTCCCTGGCTTTGGAATATTCATACCAGCGTTCACGGGAGGGTAAATCCATCGCGGATAACTTCCATTGACGCAGGGGGTCATTAATCCGAGCTTCAAATCGCCGTTTTTGTTCTTCGTTGCTGACTTCCAGCCAATATTTAACCAGCTTAATCCCACTATCGACAATGTATTGCTCAAATGTTGGACAAACTTTGAGAAAATCCCGATGTTGCTCTTTGGTACAAAAACCCATGACATATTCCACACCCGTTCGGTTATACCAACTCCGGTCAAAAATAATGACTTCCCCCGCAGCCGGAAAATGGGTGAGGTAGCGTTGGATATACATCTGAGTTTTTTCTCGTTCAGTGGGAGCCGGTAAAGCTACAGTACGGAAGACTCGTGGACTCACCCGTTCAGTAAGGGCGCGAATTGTTCCACCTTTACCCGCCGCATCGCGACCTTCAAAAACGACAATGATTTTTTCCCCTGTATATTTGATCCAATTCTGAAGCAAACAAAGCTCGGTTTGGAGTTTGCGTAATTCCTGAGTATATTCTTTTCCAGAGAGCTTCGGTTTATTGGTATTAAGAGGTTCAACCTGAGAAATTTCGGTCTGTTTTTTCTCTTTGTGCTTGCCCATTAGATTCTCCTGGTTTTTTAAAATTTAGCTGAAATATTCTTCCTGTAAGGGTTTAAAGTTATTTTTGTCTAAGTTCCACGATCAATTCATTCTAATTTTACTCAAGATATTAATTTCTTTCCTATTATTTTTTACCCCACCCCATCAGCCCATGCCAAATTCAAAGGGCAATACAGCCCTTTTATAGGCGGTAGTAGTAACTCTCTGACCGTTACCTATTTTAGCATCTTATTACTTCTGGAATCCAGCCAATTTGTGCGGAGTTGCGCGATCGCTAATTCTTTTTGTTTGGCTTCTACTTCAATCCAAGGAACGGTTTGATAACAATCGGGCATTAAACTAATATAATCGCTATGTTTGGGATCAGCAAAAGATTTATCTCCATTAGAAATATGAACCAGTTGCCATTCAGGAATTGTCCACGTTTTTTGAGCTTCTGCTAACATGAAGGCAACACTGGGATGATCATAACTTTCCAAATGTTCATGAATCACATGATGATGAGCATCAAACACCATTGGAATTTGAGCAGCATGGCACACTTCTAAAATGTCTTGAGAACTATAAGCATATTCATCATTTTCTAAGGTTAAACGCAGTCGAATTTCATCGGGTAAATCTTGAATAACTTGAATTAATCGTTCACTGCGATCGCCTTTTCCCCCATGAATATTCATCAGTGACCAAGGCGATCGCGGCAATCCTAATAAATCTAAAATCAGAGCATGGGTTTTCAATATTTTAATACTATTTTCAATCACTTCTGGACGATCTGAACTTAAAACCACAAACTGATCGGGATGTAAAACCAAACGAATTCCTAACAAGTGTGCTTGTTTTCCAATTAACTCCATTTCCTCGGCTAATTCCCTTAAAATAGCCATTCCAATGGGTTCATCCGCAAAGGGAAATAAAGCGGAACTTAATCGATATAAATGGATATTTTCACGGGTACAAAACTCAACAGCTTGATTTAAACGCTTCAGATTTTCGGTATAAAGCGTTCTCAACGTCTGCTCTTGTTCTGGAAGAGTTAATTGTAATAATCGTTTTCGGGTTAAAGCTCGAAATCTTACTTCTTGAGAAGCCGTAATACAAACTAATCCTAATTCAGGAACTTGAGTTGAGTTTTGAGTCTTCATTCAGCCATTATAGCACTACGCATTAAAGGTGTACAGACGTACCCTGTAGAGACGCGCCAATAGCCTTACGGCATGGCTCCGCCCAGGCGCGTCTCTACTTATTCCCCATTCTATTCGTAATTCGTAATTCGTAATTCCCTCTTCCCTCTAATGATTCAATTGAGATTCAATAGTAGCCATAACATCAGGGGTTCCCGGTTGTTCTTCGGGATGACGGGTATACCACCAAGCCCAAGCTATCAAAACCGCTTGGAACGGCAATCTCACCCAATATAATAGAGGATGATGGGGGATTCCGTCTATGGGAATACTATGAAGGGCTTGATAAATATTAGCCGGAAAAACAGCAATAAATAAGGCAATGATTCCCCAAGCCGCAGCTACACTAATGACCGGAATTAATAATCCAATTCCGCCGAGAATTTCAAAGATACCACTGATATAAACTAACCCGACCGGATAGGGTAATTCAGGGGGAACAATTCGAGCATATTGTTCAGGACGAATAAAATGAGTGATCCCAACAATAATTAGCGAAATTGCTAGAACAACTCGAAGAATTTCCTTGCGTCGATGGGATGAAGAAAACGAATCGGTTTTAGCAGGCATAATCCACAAGATTAAACTTCAGCTAAGTTTATAACCCTTTCTCCGAATCGACTTCTATCCAGAGTCTAAAGATTAGATTGATCAGAGAGATAAAATTCTATTCCCTATACTCATCCCTAAATTCCCCTAAGTGTAAAATCCCATTCCCGACTCACTCAAAAGTTGCTTCAAAAGGCAGAGGACGAAGATTCCTAATGTCGTTAAGCTAGAGGATATTGGAGTTAAAAACTCATGAGTGAAAATCGGTAAAACTCAGATGCTTTTCTGAGGAGATGAGAACACTTAAAAGCCAGTTGGTAGTCTGGAACGGTGCGACAGAATTTGTCGTTTGATTTGAGCAATAAAACTCAAAAACTTAAACCGATCTGGGAAAACAAACCAACATAAATAATTAAAATATTTTCAAGGAAGAACATTATGGCAATTAGTCATTCTAATCCTGTTACAACTCACAACCGACGTGCTGTAGGTGTGTTTCCTAACCGTCGCGCCGCCGAACAAGCCCTTTATGCCCTCAGAGATTCCGGTTTTCCCATGGATCGGGTTTCTGTGATTACCAGAGATAACATTCGGGAGTCAGAAATTGCAGGCGCCGATGTTCAGGATTCTGTTTCTGAAAGTCGCGCAGCCCAACACGTCGATAACAAAGCCGAAGAAGGCGCGGCGGTTGGAATTACCACCGGGGGCGTTTTAGGCGGACTAACCGGGTTATTAGTGGGTTTAGGTACTCTCGCCATCCCTGGAATTGGCCCCGTTATGTTAGCGGGAGCCACTGCAACAGCGATCGCTACAACCTTAGCGGGAACAGCGATTGGGGTGGCGACCGGGGGCTTATTAGGCGCACTGATTGGCTTAGGAATTCCTGAAGAAGATGCCAAAATCTATAACGAGCGCATCGGTCGCGGTGAATATCTGGTAATTATCGATGGTAATGAGGCTGATATTGCTCATGCTCATCAAATCTTAAATCGCCATCACATTGAAGAATATAAGGTTTATGATGCTCCCGGTGTGGCTTCCGCTACCCCGGCTCACCTCAACCCAGATATTACTCCCCATCATCATCATCATGAACATTCCGTTGCTGTAAGCCGGAATAAACACGCCATCGGTGTTTTCTCTAACCCTCGTGATACCGAACACGCCATTACGGACTTAAGAAATGGGGGTTTTCCCTTAAGCCATATTACTCTAGTGTTGAATCACCCCAGACGAAACACTTTTACAGATGTTGACATTCGCGATCGCTTTGATGCGGTGAGATATGGTATCCCCGTTGAGCGGGCCAGAGTCTATAATGATCGCTTGGATCGGGGTGACTATATTGTGATTGTCAGTGGCACAGAAGAGGAAGTGCATCAGGCGGAGCCAATTTTACGCCGTCACAAAATTGAACAGTGGCAGATTTATGATCCAACGGTGATTTCCTCAACAACTCCCGTTGAACACAGCCGACCTGTGGAAATGTCCGCACCCTTGGAAAGCTCAAAACCTTTAGAACACAGTGGCCACGATATTGCTAACGTTGCACCTGTTTCTGGCCCATCGGCTTATCCGGCGACACCTGTAACAACATCCACAACAACACCGAGCACCAAGAAAAGCCACCATCCCTATAAACGAGCAATTGGCGTCTTCCATCATCGTCATGATGCCGAAATGGCTCTGACTGATTTAAGAGATTCGGGTTTTCCGATGGGACGTGTTTCCCTCATTGTTAAAGATATTGACGGTCATCATCCCCTCACCAGTGCAGGTCAACAAAATTTAGGCGTTGATCTCGATCCTCGAACTCACGGGAATAAAGCCGACGAAGGGGCAAAAGCCGGAGCAGCAACGGGAGCCGCCCTCGGCGGTTTAGGTGGTTTACTCGTCGGTCTGGGAACCTTAGCCATCCCTGGTGTTGGCCCTGTGATTGCTGGCGGAGCCGCAGCCACAGCCCTCGCAACCGCCTTATCCGGTGGAGCCATCGGTGCAGTTGCGGGAGGCGCGACCGGAGGATTAGTCGGTTTGGGTGTCCCTGAAAATCGCGCTCACGTTTATAACGATCGCCTCAACCGAGGAGATTATGTGATTATGGTCGATGGCTTTGAAGAAGAAGTGCGCCGAGCCGAACCCATTTTCAAACGTCATGGCATTCATGAATGGGAAATTTATAATGCTGCTGATGTCGATGTTAGTGCTTATACCAACCCTAACCCGTATACTCCTCGTCCGACTTCTAAATCCGTTGAACGCGATCGCACGAATTCCACCTGGTAACAATCCTTAATTCAAGAATTAGGAACGACAACAATTTAAGGCTTCGTTCCTAATTCCTCAACTCCCATTTGTTTCTCAGTTCAACACAATTTTTATAGATTTACTTCGGAGTTTCAATCATGAAAAAATTAACTTCTTTACTCATAGGTAGTTTCTTATTACTCGGTGCGGTCGCCTGTAATGATGTTGCCAAAACCAGCACAGGCGCCCCCGATGGGCCGAACCAAACAGCAGAAGCCCCAACTGTAGAAAAAGCCCAAGAAATTAAGGAAGATGCCCAAAGTGAACTGCGAAGACGTCAGCTTAATGCAGATATTCGCGCTCGTGAACAACGCAATAATGTCACCGGGGGTGATGCTATTCGAGCCGATGGTGATTTAGAAAGTGAAGTTCGCTCGAAATTGGAAGCGAATTTACCCGCCAGTCAACTCACGGTTGCGGCTAAAGATGGAGTGGTCACGGTTGCAGGAACAGTGCCAACCCAACCCCAATATGAGCGTATTGATCCCTTAGCCAAGGAAATTAAAGGGGTGCGACAAGTGGTGGTTAATGTGGCGGTTGTTCCCGCTCAAGAGGGACAAGAAGCTCAATCTCAAACTGAAGATAACAATGCTCAACCGGTGATCAATAATAACAATTCAGAACAACCTGAAACGCAGCCTAACACTCAACAGTAATAACTACGAGGACAAGGCTGGGGGGTGTAGGGGAAAGAAAAAGAAAAGCTGGAAGAATCCTCCTCTACTCACCCCCCTGACTCGCTATAAAAACAAACCTTCTAATATTCCATCCTTTAATGTTTGCTACAAATAATTGTCGGATTGCTAATCACTTTTTCTTACCCTAAGATTCCCTATTTTCTTTTCCCTTCTGTTCCCCATTCATAATTCATAATTCATAATTCATAATTCATAATTCATAATTCGTAATTCGTAATTCATAATTCGTAATTCATAATTCATAATTCGTAATTCGTAATTCGTAATTCATAATTCCTTATATTTTTGATTATTTTCGTCAAGCTGATGGCGCCATTAATCGTCTTGATAGTTGATCACCACTATTTCTGAACTACTCCAACAACCGCAGAATTGTCCCGAAGGAACTGCTACAACTCCATAGAAAAATTCCCTCTGGGACAGATGGGGAGAGGAAGCGTGATTTTATAAACACTTGCTCTCTTGCAGACGGTTTATTATGAGTTATGATGCCTTCAGCTTGGGGGTGCTATACCAAAAATGCCTGTGGAAAGACCCAGGATTCAGAATAAAGTCATCATCTTCCATCCACTGCTCTAACCGATCAGAATCATGAGATTTACTGTGTCAGCACCCCGTACTGTTCCCCAAAAATTACCTAAAGTGCGTTTGCGAACAACTCTAGTCGTTACCTTTGTCGTTCAAATTGTTGCGGCGGTTGGATTAGTTGGGTATCTTTCTTTTAGAAATGCTCAAAAAGCAGTCAATACCCTAGCGTCTCAACTGCGGAGCGAACTCAGTGCCCGAATTCAACAGGAACTCAAAAGCTATTTTGAGAACCCCTATCGATTAAATCAACTGAATAGTCGGGCGTTTCTGCGAGGGGAATTGAATGTTGCTAACGTCGAAACTGTCTTCCCCCTATTAGATCAATTAAAAATATCTCCCTTCCTCTATGGGATTTATTGTGGTACTTCTCAAGGAGAATTTTTAGGGGCGGTGCGAATTTTGGATGATAATTCTATTGGTTTGTGGACAGCAAACCCCTGGACAGGACAGCATTTATACCTCTACAATATTGATACTGAAGGACGACCAACGACCTTAAAGCGCGATAGTGGCACGATTTATGACCCCCGCCAACGCCCTTGGTATCAAAAAGCTCAACAAACAGGAAGTCCCGTCTGGACTGATATCTATTTAGCCTTCTCAACAGGATTACCCACGGTTACCGCCAGTCAACCGATTTATGAT
This sequence comes from Planktothrix mougeotii LEGE 06226, assembly GCF_015207485.1. Taxonomy (NCBI): domain Bacteria; kingdom Bacillati; phylum Cyanobacteriota; class Cyanophyceae; order Oscillatoriales; family Microcoleaceae; genus Planktothrix; species Planktothrix mougeotii. The sequence goes on along the minus strand of NZ_JADEWU010000047.1, from coordinate 15,812 downwards.
CCGACGACTGGAGATCTTCTAGGGGTTTGTGCGACGGATGTGCTACTTCCTGATGATTTCCGTAAATTCCTATCCAGTTTACCGATAGGAAAATCGGGAATTGCATTTGTCAGCGATCGTACGGGTCAGTTATTATCGAGTTCTACCAATGAACCCCTGAGCGTCGGGGAAGGAAAACAGGCGAAACTCCTTCCCGCCATAGACAGTCAAAATCCTTTAATTCGAGGCGCAACCCGACAACTGCTACATCAATATGGGAGTTTTGCCACCCTAGAACAATCTTTACAAACCGAATTTACCCTTCAAGGGGAACGTCAATTTGTTCAAGTTTTACCCTTTAAAGATGGTCGGGGATTAGATTGGTTAATTGTGGTTGTGATTCCAGAAAGGGATTTTATGGATGAAATTAATGCCAATAATCGCTTGACGATTTTGTTATGTTTCGTGGCATTAGCGATCGCTATTTTAGCTGGAATGATCACCTCTCGTTGGATTTCAGAACCGATTTTAAAATTAAGTAGCGCCTCGAAAGCTATTGCTCAAGGGGAATTAGATCAACATATTAAAGCCAAAGGAATCACGGAACTGGAAATTTTAGCGAGTTCGTTTAATACGATGACCTATCAACTGCAAGAATCCTTTGCTAAATTAGAAGCTAAAAATGCCGATTTGCAACAAGCAAAAGAAGCTTTATCGGCGGCTAAGGAACAGTTAGAAGCGGTATTAAATGCTGTACCGGGTTCAATTTCTTGGATGAGTTCTGAAGGAATTTATTTGGGGGTCAATCGAGATTTAGCGGATCGTTTAAGCTTGCAACCTGAAGAAATTATTGGTCGAGAAATTGGATTTTTTCAAAATAGTTCAGACTATGTTAAATTCCTGCGTCAGTTTCTCGCTAGTCCAGAACAGTCAGCGTCTCAAATTTTACCGATTATCTATAATGAGCAACGACATTATTATTTAATTGTAGTACAAAAATATCAACAGGGAGGTGCTATTGTTACGGTAGGAATTGATATTACAGAACGTCGTCAAGCCGAAGAAGCTTTGCGAATTGCAGAGGAAAACTATCGAAGTATTTATGAAAATGCGTTAGAAGGGATTTTTCAATATAGTCCTCAACATTCCTATATTAATGTTAATCCCTCAATGGCTCGGATTTATGGGTATGACTCTCCTCAATCTTTGATGGAAATTTTAAAGGATTCTAATTATCCGTTATATGTGCAACCAGAACGTCATATAGAATTTATTCATTTAATGCAGCAACAGGAAACAATTTCTAATTTTGAATTCCAAATTTATCGGGCTGATCAGCATAAAATTTGGATTTCTGCCAGTGCTAAACCTGTTTTTGATGGTGAAGGTAATTTACTTTATTATCAAGGATTTATTGCTGATATTACCCAACGAAAAAAAGCTGAGGTTGAACGTCAACAGTTTATTGAAGAACTATTTGAAGTTAATAGTAATTTAGAAATTGCCATGCAAACGCAATTAGAATTAACAGAAGCAGCCACTCGTTTTGTGCCTCAAGAATTTTTATCGCTCCTGGGTTATAACAGTATTGCAGAAGTGAAGTTAGGGGAAGGTGTACAACATGAAATGTCGATTTTGTTTTCTGATATTCGGGACTTTACCAGCATCAGTGAAAAGATGACCCCGGAAGATAATTTTCAATTCATTAATTCCTATCTTTCGCGGATGGAACCTGCGATTACTCAACATCAAGGGTTTATTGATAAATATATTGGCGATGCGATTATGGCTTTATTTAATGGCGGTGCAGATGATGCTATTCAAGCGGGAATTACTATGTTAAAGGCACTAGATGAATATAATTCTAAAAGAGGACAACCTCACCGCCCTAAAGTTTCGATTGGGATTGGAATTAATACTGGAATTCTGATGTTAGGAACGGTGGGGGGAGAAAATCGGATGGACAGTACGGTGATTAGTGATGCTGTGAATTTAGCCTCTCGGATTGAAGGGGTAACTAAATATTTTGGTGTTCCTTTATTAATTTCTGAACATACCTTAAAAGCCTTACAAAATCCCAGCCTTTATGCGATTCGGTTAATGGGTCGGATTAATGTTAAAGGCAAATCGGAAAAGGTGTCTGTTTTTGAAGTGTTTGATGCTGATTCACCTATAATTAAGGAGGGTAAATTAGCCACTAAAGTTATATTTGAAGAAGCGGTTTCTCTGCATACTCTCCAAAAGCATCAGGAAGCCATTAAGGCATTTGAAACCTGTTTAACCCTAAATCCCATTGATCGAGTCGCTAAATTATATTTAGAACATATCCACAATCAACTGGAAAAATAAGGAGCTATCAGTCCATCATACAGTACCCAGTAACAAACCCATTATTTTCTTCCCCCGCTCCCACTGTTCCCTGTTCCCCGTTCCCTGTTCCCTATTTAATCCGAAGTACGGAAATTGCGACTTGTAACAGTGTGAGTAACCCACTCCCCAGGGGTTAAAATATGAAAAAATCTATCTAATTCTCTTAAACTCAAACCCTATACCTAAAAAAATTCGAGAAACTATGGGATTCTTTGATTCAGACATCGTTCAACAAGAAGCTAAACAGCTATTTGAAGATTATCAATCCATGATCAAGCTTGGAAGTGACTATGGCAAGTTTGATCGCGAAGGCAAAAAACTCTATATTGAGCAGATGGAAGGGATTATGGATCGTTACCGCATTTTTATGAAGCGGTTTGAACTGTCCGAAGATTTTATGGCCCAGATGACCGTTGAACAGTTACGCACCCAACTTGGCCAGTTTGGGATTACCCCCGACCAAATGTTTGAACAAATGCACCTTACCCTAGAACGGATGAAGTCGGAATTAGAAAAACAGCCCTAATCCCCTCTGTTTCCTTAAAAAAATCGGTGTGTCCCTGGGTTTCTTTTGTTAAAATACTTGAAGCAGACCCTCGTTACTTTAACGGGAGTCTCCCTATTATGCTTTTGAATATCACTTTATGACAAACGTTCCAGTTTCTCGAATTCGTAACTTTTCTATTATTGCTCATATTGATCATGGCAAGTCTACCCTAGCAGATCGACTGTTGGAGGCGACGGGTGCGGTTCAAAAGCGGGAAATGAAGGAACAATTTCTCGACTCCATGGACTTAGAGCGAGAACGGGGAATTACGATAAAATTGCAAGCCGCCCGGATGAACTACAAAGCTGATGACGGCGAAGAGTATGTGTTAAATTTAATCGACACTCCCGGACACGTTGACTTTTCTTATGAAGTGTCTCGGTCTTTAGCCGCTTGTGAAGGGGCGTTATTAGTCGTTGATGCGTCCCAAGGGGTAGAAGCCCAAACCTTAGCGAATGTTTATCTGGCGTTAGAAAATAACTTAGAAATTATCCCGGTTTTAAATAAAATTGATTTACCCGGAGCCGAACCCGATCGAATTAAAAGTGAAATTGAAGAAATTATTGGCTTAGATTGTTCGGGGGCGGTGTTAGCTTCGGCTAAAGAAGGAGTGGGAATTCATGAAATTTTAGAATCAATTGTTCATTTAGTTCCACCTCCGCAAGATACTGTTAATCAGAAATTAAGAGCGTTAATTTTTGATAGTTATTATGATAGTTATAGAGGCGTGATTGTTTATTTCCGGGTGATGGATGGACGGGTGAAAAAAGGCGATCGTGTTCGCTTAATGGCATCAGGGAAAGAATATGAAATCGATGAAATTGGCGTATTATCTCCGACCCAAATTCCCGTTGATGAACTCCACGCTGGAGAAGTGGGCTATTTTTCCGCCGCCATTAAAGCTGTTGAAGATGCACGGGTTGGGGATACCATTACTTTAGCCAATAGCCAAGCTGAAGAAGCCCTTCCCGGTTATACCGAAGCAAAACCAATGGTGTTTTGTGGATTATTCCCTACAGATTCCGATGAATATCCGAACTTAAAAGAAGCCTTAGAAAAGCTGAAATTAAACGATGCGGCGTTATCCTATGAACCGGAAACTTCAAGTGCGATGGGGTTTGGTTTCCGGTGTGGATTTTTAGGATTATTGCACATGGAAATTGTGCAGGAACGGTTAGAACGAGAATATGATTTAGACTTAATTGTAACGTCTCCTTCGGTGGTTTATCAAGTTACCACCCAAAAAGGGGAAGTGATTATGGTGGATAACCCTAGTCATTTACCTGAACCCAACCACCGAGAAAAAATAGAAGAACCTTATGTGCGGGTGGAGATGATTACCCCAGAAGCTTATGTGGGGAGTTTAATGGAATTAGCCCAGGGTCGTCGGGGTGAATTTAAAGATATGCGTTATTTAGCTCAGGGACGCACCACGTTAGTTTATGAAGTGCCCTTAGCGGAAGTGGTAACGGACTTTTTTGATCAGATGAAATCTCGTTCTCGTGGCTATGCGAGTATGGAATATCATCTGATTGGATATCGAGAAAATGCTTTAGTTAAACTCGATATTATGATTAATAAAGATGCGATTGATTCTTTAGCCATGATTGTTCACCGAGATAAAGCTTATCATGTTGGGCGGGCTATGGTGGAAAAACTCAAAGAATTGATTCCCCGTCATCAATTTAAAGTTCCCATTCAAGCCACAATTGGATCTAAAGTTATCGCTAGTGAACATATTCCGGCGTTAAGAAAAGATGTGTTAGCTAAATGTTATGGGGGGGATATTAGCCGGAAGAAAAAACTTTTACAAAAGCAAGCCAAAGGTAAAAAACGGATGAAATCTTTGGGGTCTGTGGATGTTCCTCAAGAGGCATTTATGGCGGTATTACGGTTGAATCAAGAATCCTAAATTGTTGTAGAGATGCGCTTGTGGAACCTATAATCGGGTTTCCCAGGTGCTGCTCTACAAAAGTTCAGGGTATCAAAATCTATTCATACAAATTAATTAGAACTCTCTGTAAAGTAGAAACTATGAGTCTAGCAATTTACATGGATGAACACATCCATATTTACCTTTGTAGCTTACCTGTTATTAACCGAGTATAAAAAAATAATAAAAATCTGTGAATACAAAAACCCCCCTCCGATTTACCACTGGAAGGGGATTTTTGAGTATTAACCTGGCACCGAGCTATTTTTCCAGGCGGCTACCCGCCAAGTATCTTCGCCGTGTCAGCGTTTCACAGCCGAGTTCGAGATGGATCGGAGTGGTTCCACTGAGCCATAGGCACCAGGAAAGCTTTGTAAACTTTCACTGATTTTGAGGAGTTGCAGCCGTTTTTGTATTGTTTGCTTGCTCCTCACAATTTACTAATCTACTCGCTTTTTCTCGGAATGTCAACCCCTTTTTCAAAAAAAACTTGAAATTCCTCAAACCCAAGCGGTGCAGCGTTTCTAGCATCAGGGAGCAGTCCTCTAGCCGAAATGTGGCAAAATAAAAGGGATTGTCTAAAATTGTCCATCTTGTCGAAACCCATGACTGCAACGACCCCAAGCCAAGCCACAAAATACGAACCCTTCAGTACCGAAGCCAAATGGCAACAGTATTGGGAAGCTCATCAGGTGTTTAAAGCTGACCCCAACCAACCGGGAGAACCCTATTGCATTATGATTCCCCCGCCTAACGTGACGGGAAGTCTGCACATGGGTCATGCCTTTAATAACTCCCTGATTGATGCCTTGATTCGCTATCATCGCATGAAGGGTGACAACGCTTTGTATTTGCCGGGGATGGATCATGCCAGTATTGCAGTCCAAACAATTTTAGAACGACAACTCAAAGCTGAAGGCAAAACCCGCTATGATTTAGGACGAGAAAAATTTTTAGAACAAGCTTGGGAATGGAAGGAAAAATCGGGGGGAACCATTGTTAATCAGTTGCGACGGTTGGGGGTTTCTTGTGATTGGACAAGGGAACGATTTACCCTGGATGAAGGATTATCCAAAGCGGTCTTAGAAGCGTTTATTCAGTTATATGAAGATGGCTTAATTTATCGAGGGAAATATTTAGTCAATTGGTGTCCGGCGAGTCAATCAGCCGTATCGGATTTAGAAGTAGAAAATAAAGAAATTAATGGCAATTTGTGGCATTTTCGCTATCCTTTAAGCGATGGCAGTGGTTATGTGGAAGTAGCAACAACACGACCGGAAACCATGTTAGGGGATACGGCGGTTGCAGTTAATCCCAATGATATTCGTTATCAAGCTTTAATCGGAAAAACCCTAACTTTACCGATTATGAAACGGGAAATTCCGATTATTGCGGATGAATTTGTTGATCCGAGTTTTGGTACGGGTTGTGTGAAAGTGACTCCCGCCCATGATCCGAATGATTTTCAAATGGGTCATCGCCATAAACTCCCGATGATTAATATTATGAATCAGGATGGATCTCTGAATGAAAATGCAGGGCCATTCCAGGGACAGGATCGATTTGTGGCGCGAAAAAATGTGGTTCAACGTCTCAAAGATTTGGGATTTTTAGTTAAAGTTGAAGATTATAAACATACGGTTCCCTATAGCGATCGCGGTAAAGTTCCGGTTGAACCGCTATTATCAACTCAATGGTTTGTTAAAATTAGACCTTTGGCGGATAAAGCTTTAAATTGTTTAGATGATCATGATTCTCCGGCTTTTGTTCCTGAACGCTGGACGAAGGTTTATCGAGATTGGTTAGTTAAATTAGACGATTGGTGTATTTCTCGACAATTGTGGTGGGGTCATCAAATTCCAGCTTGGTATGCCATTAGTGAAACCGATGGCAAAATTACCGATGAAACACCGTTTATTGTAGCGAGAACTGAAGCGGAAGCCCAAGAAAAAGCAATTGCAAAATTTGGAGAAACCGTAATTTTAGAACAAGATCCTGATGTTTTGGATACTTGGTTTTCGTCCGGTTTATGGCCGTTTTCAACGTTAGGATGGCCGGAACAAACCTTAGATTTAAGCAAATATTATCCCACCGCGACCTTATCAACGGGATTTGATATTATCTTTTTCTGGGTTGCTCGGATGACGATGATGGGGGGATATTTTACCGGAAAAATGCCCTTTAAAACCGTTTATATTCACGGGTTAATTCGGGATGAAAACGGCAAAAAAATGTCAAAATCTGCCGGAAACGGGATTGATCCGTTATTATTGATTGATAAATACGGAACCGATGCTGTGCGGTTTACGTTAATGAAAGAAGTGATTGGTGCAGGGCAAGATATTCGTTTAGAATATAATCGAGAAACCGATGAATCAGCCTCCGTTGAAGCGTCTCGAAATTTTGCCAATAAACTGTGGAATGCGTCTCGGTTTGTAATGATGAACTTAGATGGGAAATCTCCGAAACAGTTAGGAGAACCCAATATTAATCAGTTAGAACTGAGTGATCAATGGATTTTGTCTCGTTTTAACCAAACCGTTAAACAAACCCGTAACCAGATGGAAAATTACGGCATTGGTGAAGCAGCAAAAGGCATTTATGAGTTTATTTGGGGAGATTTTTGTGATTGGTATATTGAATTAGTCAAACTTCGTTTACAAGGAGAAAATACCGAATCTCGTCACGTTGCTCAACAAACCTTAGCGTATGTCTTAGAAGGGATTTTAAAACTTCTCCATCCCTTTATGCCCCATATTACTGAGGAAATTTGGCATAGTTTAACGCAAACTGGGGAAGAAGATTGTTTAGCATTGCAAGCTTATCCGGTTGTTGTAGAAGAAAATATTTTAGAAGTGCAACGCTTAGGCAAATTTGTTAAAGATCCTGATTCAATTGTCGGTCAAGTTTTGAGTACCCTATTAGAATTACCTGACCTAATAGGAGATTTCGTTAAACAATATCAAAAACCGTTAATTTTGACAGGGTTATTTTTCGTTGCCTTTTTAACAGTTAAATGTTTTGTGGCGGCGTTGAATGCTATTAATGAAATCCCGTTACTACCCAATATTTTTGAATTGATTGGGATGGGATATTCTGGTTGGTTTGTGTATCGTTATTTGTTGAAGGCATCTCAACGAGAAGAACTGGGGAAAATTCTACAAGAGTTAAAAACGGAATTTATCGGCAGTGGAGAACCTGTCAAACCTGTTGATTTAAACTTACAAGTTCCTAACAGTTTTTCCTCTGTTTCTCAAGATTCTGCTTCGGAAATTACTACCATTCTTGACCCGAAATTGGAAGCAGATTTTGAGTTAATTATTGGGGCAATTCGTACTGTTAGAAATTTACGAGCGGAAGCGGATATTAAACCGAAAGTGAAAGTTAATGCTATTCTACAAACGGAAAGCCACAAAGAACAGGATATCTTGAAACAAGGGCAAACCTATATTCAAGAATTAGGCAAAGTTGAAACCTTAACCATTACAGAACAGTTAACCGGAAATGAAGGTCAAACTATTGCGGGAGTTGTGGGAACCGTGCAGGTGTTAATGCCTTTAGCTGGCGTGGTTGATGTAGCCGCTTTTCAAACCAAATTACAGAAAAAATTGGCTAAAGTTGAAAAGGAAATTCAAGGGTTTCAACGCAATTTGAATAACCCGAATTTCGTTAACCGTGCGGAACCGGAAGTAGTTGAAAATACTCGCAATAATTTAGCAGAAGCCGAAAAACAAGCGGAAATTCTGCGAGAACGGTTAAGTCAATTTTCTGAAGAGTAGGGAACAGGGAACCGGGAACCGGGAACCGGGAACAGACAATCAGCGATTTAGCTTTTAAAATCTCTGCTACAGATGTTTCCTAAACCCCGTGTAGAAACGTTACATAATACGGTGTAGAGACGTTGCATGCAACGTCTCTACACCATCACAAAAACGGATTATGATGAATCAAGATTTAGGATTGTTTTTGTTAGGAATTGCGGTACTAACCCTCTACTTAATTTTTTCAGCCTTAACGGAAATGGGCACCAAACTTCCCTGGAAAAAGTAAAACTATTTTCCTAGTCTAACAACTAGATTGTAATACTTGTTCAACAACATTAATCACATCTTGAGGTTTAAAGGGTTTAATTAAATAGCCCGAAGGATTGGTTTCTTTTGTGCGTTCAATGGTGGAGGTATCAGAATAAGCAGTAATATAAACGATGGGAATTTGGTGTTGTTCTCGAATGCGTTTTGCAGTTTCTACCCCATCTAATTCTCCTCGTAGGTGGATATCCATTAAAATTAAATCCGGGCAATTTTTTGATACCTGTTCTAACGCTTTTTCTCCTGAATTAATTCGGGCAATAACTGTATACCCTTGTTTTCTTAAACTCCGGGCAATACTTTCAGCGGCAATTAACTCGTCTTCAACAATTAAAATCGTGGCTGTCATCTGTTGATCAAAATCCTCTGAATGTTAATTGAACATTAAGCTAATATTATTTTTTAATTATAGCTTTGTTCTTGAAAAATCAACGTAAAACTTGTACCTTGGGTACAATCTAATTCAAGGGTTGCCTCTAATTGATCGGCTAAAATATTAACTAATCTTAATCCCAAAGAAGGGCTATCTTGCCAATCTACATCTTCTGGAATACCGATGCCATTATCACTTATTTTTAGATAAATTTGTTGTTCAGAATCCACCTTGAGTTTAATTTCAATTTCTCCAGTTGTTGAGTCAGGAAAAGCATATTTAAAGGCATTTGTCACTAACTCATTAATTAATAATCCACAGGGAATCGCCGTTTCTAAATTTAGAGTTAGGGGTTCAAAATCCAGACTAATATTGATTTTACAGTCTTTCGGTTGATAAGAAGAACTTAATTTTTCTACTAAATTTTGAATATAATTCGCAAAATTCACCTGGGATAAATTATCAGATTGATAAAGTTGTTCGTGAATTAATGCCATGGTTTGAATCCGATTTTGACTATCTGCAAATAAATTTCGTTGTTCTTCCTCTTCTAAGGTATCCGCTTGTAAATCTAATAAATTAGAAATCACATAGAGATTATTTTTAACGCGATGATGAATTTCTCGTAATAACACTTCTTTTTCTAACAGTGAAGCTTTAATTTTTTCTTCCACTTTTAAGCGTTCAGTTACATCTCGACAGACACAAATTAATAAATCATCATCGGTTACAGTCAGTGAGACTTCTTCAGCAAAGGTACTTCCATCTTTCCGTTTAGCTGTCGTTTGTCCTTGCCAATGACGTTGTTGAAATAAAGCCGGGAAAGTATGCTGTTCAAAATAACGAATTTGTTCCGGTTTATACAAACCTTCCCAACTGTTCCCTAGTAATTCTTCTGGATGGCTATACCCAAACATTTCAACATGAGCTTTATTCACATAAATGTAATGCCCATCTTTTAAAATGGCAATGCCATCAATGGCGGCTTCAATGGCGGCTAACTGTTGTTTTAAAACTTCTTGAGCTTTTTGAAGTTCTGTAATATCTGTATGAGCACCCACCATGCGGATCACATTTCCTTGGTCATCTTTTAGATGAATGGCTCTCGATAAAATATAGACGATGGAACCATTTTTATGATAAAAACGTTGAATGATCTGAAATCGATCTACTCGACCTTTGTTATAGTCTTCAATTAATTTAATGGCAGCAATTCTATCCTCTTCAAAAATAACTTTGTCCCAGGAGGACAGAGTATTCGGGAATTCATCATTATTATAGCCAATCATCTCTTTCCAACGGGGAGAAAAATAAACCTCATTCGTGATAAAATCCCAATCCCAAAAGCCATCTTGTGCGGCTTGAATCGCTAAGTGAAACCGTTCTTCCGCCACTTTTATTTCGGCAGCACTGCGTTTTCGTTCCGTTAAATCTTGAGCAATTCCTAAGAATCCAGTAATATTTCCCATCGGATCTCGCAAGGAACAAACCGAGAGTAAAACCGGAAATTTTGAGCCATTTTTATGAACCATGAGCCATTCTCGTTCTTCAATCTGTCCCAGACGGGCTTTCGCAACAAGAACTTCAAAACCCGGTTCAAGTTGAGTTCCTAATTCTAAAGATAAACTATAGGAACGTTCTAATATTTCTTGAGGATCATGAATCATCGCAGGAGTTGTTTTACCAATCATTTCTTCAGCTTGATAACCCAATAAATTCTCTGATCCTTGGTTCCAAACTTGAATGATTCCATTCCTATCTGTAGAAATAATCGCGTAATTTGTCCCATCTAAAATGGCTTGTTGGAGTTGATTTAATTCTAAGAGTTTGGCTTCTGCTAATTTGCGATCGCTAATATCACTTTCAGAACCTGCCATGCGAATCACTTGACCGTTTTCATCCCAGAGTGCTTGACCCCGATCTAAAATCCATTTATAGGAATTATCTTTACATTTTACCCGATATTCAGCCATAAAAAATGGCGTTTTTCTTTGAAAGTGATCCTGAATTCCTTGCCAAACCCTCTCAGCATCATGGGGATGAATTCGAGATATCCATTCTTCTAAGTCATGACTAATTTCATCTTCATCAAACCCGCGCATTTCTTTCCACCGAGGGGAAAAGAAAACTTCATTCGTTGGGACATTCCAATCCCAAATTCCATCTTTACTTCCATGAACAGCTAATTGCCAACGTTCCTCACTGATTTGTAAAGCTTTTTCTGCCAATTTCCGTTCGGTTATATCTAACATAATCGATAAATATTGGAAGGGTTTACCTTGATCATCTACAAACGGAACAATGGTGGTATCAACCCAATAGTAATCTCCATTTTTGGCTTGATTTCTAATTTCTCCTCGCCATACTTTTCCTTGACTAATGATAGACCAAAGCTGTTTAAAGAAGCTCCGAGGATGATAATCTGAATTAATTAAACTAAAGGTTTGCCCCACTGCTTCTTCGTATGAATATTGATAAGTCTGAGAAAATTTATAATTAAAATAGTTAATCACCCCATTGCGATCTGCTATAGCTACAATAGCCATTTCATCAAGGGCGATTTTATGATAGGTTAATTCTTGCAGGACAGTTTTGAGTTTGTTCTCGGCTTGTTTCTTAGCCGTAACATCCCGCAAGAAAGCTCGAATAACTATTGGTTTCCCCTCTTCAAAACGACAGTTCGCACTGCCTTCTAAAATTACAGTTTCTCCGGTTTTGCTAATATATTTTGTTTCAATACAATCATATTTAATTAGCTGTCCGGTTCTCAACTGTTCAAACACTTGATCACAGATAACACTATGATCGTGATCAAGTACATCAAAAATGGATAACTTTTTAATCTCTTCATCGCTATATTTTAAGGTTTCTTTCCAAGCTCGGTTTACATAAATCAAACGTCCATCTTCAGGAGAAATGAGTTGAATTAAATCATTGGCATTTTCAAATAAATCCTTTAACTGTTCTTGACTTTCTCTTAAATCCATTAATAATTGAGCTTGGGCGATCGCAATTCCTACTTGCTCGGAAATTTGCTGCATAATCTCAATTTCAAATTCTGTCCACTGATGGAGTTGATAACATTGATGCGCCACCATTAAGCCCCAAAGTATACCGTTTTGGAAAATCGGAACAATTAATTTAGATTTAACCTGTAATTGCTGCATTAACTCTCTCATACATAAAGTTTCTAGCTTATCTAAAGGATAAGCATCTTCGATATTATCAATCGCTTTAACTTTTTTGGGTTCATAAAACTGTATACAAGAATTAGAAAAAATGTTTTCATTGAAAATGTGATTCAGAAGCGATAATTCTGGATTAATAACTGATTCTGTAATAATTTGTTGTTTTCCTTTCGGGAAAATTCGATAGATTAAAACGCGATCACAATCTAAAATATGACGAATTTCGGTTACAGTGGTTTGCAATATTTTTTCGAGTTGTAAAGATTTACGAATATTCAGAGTAATATCCGTAAATAATTCAACCTTAATATTTTGACGATGTAATTTTTTTTCGGTGCGACGATGTTCTTGAATTTCAGTTAAAAGTTGTTGATTCGTTTGGCTTAAGACGATGGTTCGTTCTCGCACTCTTCGCTCTAATTCGCTATTCAATTTGATTAAAGCATCTTCTGCTTTACAGCGTTCTTTTAACTCATGTTGAATTTGTTGATAAAGTTGAGACTGTTGAATGGCAATAGAAATAGAAACAGCCAGTTGATCTAATAAGTGTAACTCATCCGAACTCCACTGACGGGGTGCAGTACAGTGATGAGCAATTAATAATCCCCATAACTGATGAGCAGAGGCAGGATCGTTAATGACAATGGGAACGACTAAATTAGCTTTTACATTAAAATCAGATAGTAACTTGTAATAACAAGGTAAAATATCTGCGGTTTCAACATTATTAATAGCAGTTTTTTTTCCTTGCAAATAATGTTCAGCACCGCCCATTTTAAAACAAGTATCTTCTAAATAAATTCCCAGAATACTATTTCCTTGAACAGTAACAGATTCTGCAACAATTTGACCATTAAATTCAGCATCGAATTTATACACTAAAACTCGATCACAGTCTAAGAGTTGTCTAATTTCCGTCACCGTTGTGTTTAGAATTTCCTTTAAAGATAAAGACTGACGAATATTAATCGTTACTTTGTATAATATTTTTTCGAGTTCGAGTTGTTGATACAGTTTTTTTTCTGCCTGTTTTTGCAGCGTAATATCCCTAGCAATTCCTAAAAAAGAAATTAAAGTACCATCGGGGGAATATTCTGGAACCAGTCGAGTTTGATACCAAATAGAACTGTTGATAGTCGGATAGGGATAGTCAACTGTTTGTTCTTGTTTCGTTTCAATTGCCTTTTGAAGACAGTTTTTCCAAATATTGATTACGTCTTGATCAATCCCAATTTCTTCTGGATATTTACCGATTAAATCTTGAGCCGTAACTCCTACCAATTTTTCAACAGCATGATTAAAATAGAGATATTTTAAATCTAAATCAATTCTAAAAATAATATCGGGAGCCGTTTCAACTATGAGTTGAAATTCCTGTTCTCGATAATAGAGTTTTTTCGTCTGTTCTTGTACTGTTTGTTGGAGGTTTAAATTCTGAGTTTCTAACAGTTGTATTTTTTCATGTTGTAACTGTTTAACCTGTGTTTCTAATAATTCAATAACATTATAAACTTCTAAAGGCTCTAATATCTGTAAAATATTAGTGCGTGTTATTAGTCCTAATAATTCTCCCTGGTTTCCCGTAATGATTAAACGACCTACCCGATAGAATTCCATCATTTGATGAGCAACCGATAAATTATTATCAGGATTTAGTGTTAAAATAGGGGAACTCATAGCCGCTACGGCTAGGGTATGATTTAAATCTAACCCCAACCTTTGAAATTGAACTAAATCTCGTTCTGTAATAATTCCTATGGGATATTTTGGATCATCTTGAGTCACAATTACCACACAACTAATGTGATGATTTGCCATCAGTTGTGCTATTTTTAATAAAGACGTTTGAGCCGTTGCAAAAATTACCTGATGATTCATCACTTCAGAAATAGTTCTGAACCGCAATAAATCCTCTGGTTGTAAACATCCCCGAATCGTATCATAGGTAATTAATCCAATCAGATTTCCTTGATTAACGATGGGTAAATGACGAATCGAATGCTCTTTAAATAGATTGATAGCTGCAAAAATATCCTGTTTTTCTTCATATTGAAGGGTGACAACAGGTTGACTCATCACCTGCTTGACTTTAATCTTTTCTGTATGTTTTTCCTTGGCAACCCATTGAATAATATTTCGTTCTGTTACAATGCCAATGGGTTGATTATTCTCTACAATAATAACACAACTCCCTCGGCCTTCTTGTTTTGCCGTTTCCAAGGGGTTAGATTCTGATGAATGCAGATAACAACTTCCTCTGGAGTTGATAATTAATCCGATTACCTCGTCTAAGGGAGTATCGGGTGCGGCTTGTAGGGGATTTGGAATAATGGCAGCTTCTAAATTATCTAACCAAGCAAGTGTTAGGGCCATAGACCATTGAGATGTAGTTAGAGGTATAAATTCATTGTATCTTTTAGGAAGGGACGTTGTAAAAATGTCGCTTAACATCGAAGGATCAAAAGAAACAAGACTCTTCTATAATGGCGTGATTTTTTTTTGATTTCCATTGTATTTTTACTGAATTTAGATACAGTATAACTCCGTATTTTTACGGAGTTATTTTTTGATTTAGGTTTAAAGTTCGGCTTTTAAAAAATAAATTAAATAATTTACCTTTCCCTAAAATTTCATCTAATTCTCGTGTTATAAAAAAAGGAATAAAAACCAGAAACAAGCAGAAAATTTGATAAATGATATCGATTTGAAAAAAATGATTTTTCAATCCTATTAAATTTTCAGCGATAGATTCTTTTTGAAACAAACCGACAATAAAATGTTCTGCAATATTAAAAAGTAAAACAATAATTGTAAATAAAATTGACTTATAACCCACTGAAATAATCAGAGGTTTATCTCCATAGCGTTCTACCAGGGGCAGTTTTTCAGATAAAACAATCACTTTTCCGATAATTAAAGCTCCAATAATCGCAACCCCATAGTTAAAAGCGTCAATCCCATGTTTTAATAACGCCAGAGAATTCAAAGTGATTAAAACACTAAAGGATAACGCTAAATACAAATTAACAATTGCTAAACTAATAAACTCATCAATTAAGGCTGATTTCCGAGTTTTTTTAGGTGCTGTTTTGTTAGTCATAGATTAATTAAAGTTGAGGGTTGATCTTTTTCTATTGTCTACTGATAACTGATGATGGGCGGGATAACCTGGTGATGGGTAGAATAACCCGATGATGGGCGGGATAACCCATTGGTGTCAACTTAAGGAGCGATCGCCCCAAACCTGCTGTGTAAGAGCATCGAGAACTCGATGTCGTTTTCGGGTGGATTTGACCAAGCCAAATAACTTCTGATGTGAGGTTAAATAACTAAT
>NZ_JADEWU010000157.1:0-1652 GCF_015207485.1 Planktothrix mougeotii LEGE 06226 | reverse complement strand
TATTGACTGGGGTAAACAAAACATTGCCATTACTGAGGGTAACCGTTCCATTTGTAGGATTACTAACTTCAGTAATCGTTAACGGATCATTATTGGGATCGGTATCATTTGCTAATAGAGTGGAAGAGGATATTGTTAAGAGTTGATTTTGCGTCCCCACCACACTATCATTCACCGCATTCGGTGGCTGGTTTGATGAATTAACAGTAATATTAACCGTCGCGCTACTGGTTCCACCCTGACCATCACTAATGCTATACAAGAAACTAGCAGGCCCTGTATAGTTATTGACTGGGGTAAACAAAACATTGCCATTACTGAGGGTAACCGTTCCATTTGTAGGATTACTAACTTCAGTAATCGTTAACGGATCATTATTGGGATCGGTATCATTTGCTAATAGAGTGGAAGAAGATATTGTTAAGAGTTGATTTTCCGTTCCCACCACACTATCATTCACCGCATTCGGTGGCTGGTTTGGTTGATTAATATTAATCGTACTAGAAGCTGTTTGGGGGCCACCACTACCTGTATTTCCGTTATCCGTTGTCAGAATTTCGAGGGTCGCCGAGGTATTCAAGGATGCAGGAGGTGCAAACGTTAAACCATTAAGAGCCGTATTAATATTTTCCAGACGACCTACTAAGGTTACTGTTGTTGTTCCATCCCCTGAAATTTCCACATTAGCTGGTGTTGCACCCAAGGTTAAAGTTCCCGTACTAGCTGTTAAGGTAACTTGAATCGGGTTTCCATCCGCATCCGGGTCACTAATCAAAATTTGATTATTATTAGCTTGACTAAATACAATCGGTTGACTACCATTTGTTAATTGTGTTCCTGGAACCGTATTGACGGGAGGATTATTAACCGCATCAATAGTAATTGTGCTAATAGCAATATTACTATCATTTTCATGATCCGTAACGACTACATCAATGATTCGATTTTCAGGATCAGGATTTTGGGAAGTATTACTATAAACAACTTGAGACAGTGCAATTTCATAGCTAGAAATCGGTGCTGTTCCGGTTAGGAGAATAATTCCTGTTGTCGGATCATAAGCTCCTGCTGTAATCCCTGAAGGTAAGGCTCCTTGGATCGATAAACCTTCTACGTCACCATTAGGACTATTAATTAAAGTAAGCGTTGCTGAAGTCAAATTTGAATCATCTGCATCAAGAATACTCACACTTCCAGTAATGGCGACCGGAGTTGTCCCTTCCACAAAAACAGTGCTGTAATTATTGCCCGGTTGGGAACTATTAAGATCTAAAATTGGAGGCTCATTAATAGATATAACTTCAACGGTAACAGTAGCCGTTCCTGTTGCCCCATTATCATCTCGGATTTGATAATCAAATGTATCTAAACCAGAAAAATTTTTATCAGGAGTATAAGTAATCATGTTACTATCCTGATTTAAAACTGCTGTCCCATTAGAGGGTTGAGTAACTTCTGTCACCGTCAGCAGTCCAACCCCTGTGTCATTACTGGTGATTGTATTAGAGGGAATCTCCAATAAACTATTTTGTAAACCCGATACCGTATCATTTTCAGCCTGCAAAACGGCTGGAGTTGGGGGTTCAACGGGAGGAGGTGTGGGTTGAGAGGGAGTCGGTGTGGGTGGACTGGTTGGGGTTGTGGTCGGTGGG
>NZ_JADEWU010000046.1:0-46270 GCF_015207485.1 Planktothrix mougeotii LEGE 06226 | reverse complement strand
CTCCCCTTGTCCCCCTGTCCCCCGCTCTCCTTGTTCCCTCTTCCCTGTTCCCTGCTATAGTATTCGAGAAATTTGAAACTGTGTTTTGAGTAATATGACTAAATTACGGGTAGGATTACTATTTGGTGGGTGTTCCGGCGAACATGAAGTTTCCATTAGTTCCGCTAGAGCGATCGCAAAAGCCTTAACAACCGATGAGAATGCAAATCGATACGAAGTGCTACCCGTATATATTCAAAAAGATGGGGTTTGGAAAGATCAGGAAATCGCTCAACAGGTTTTAGAGTCGGGAAAAGCTCTATTGATCAGCGATGAAGCTCGACCGGGTGATCGCATTCCTCAGACGATTAATTTATCAGAAATTGATGTTTGGTTTCCCATTTTACATGGGCCTAATGGAGAAGATGGAACCATTCAAGGATTATTAACTTTAATGCAGGTTCCTTTTGTCGGGTCTGGGGTTTTAGGTTCAGCGATGGGAATGGATAAAATTGCGATGAAAATGGCATTTTCTCAAGCGGGTTTACCCCAAGTTAAATATCAGTTGGTGATGCGATCGCAAATTTATTCTAACCCTTGTATTTTTCCGAAATTATGCGATCAATTAGAAGCTGAATTAGGTTATCCTTGTTTTGTGAAACCTGCTAATTTAGGGTCATCGGTGGGAATTTCTAAAGTTAGAAATCGTCAAGAATTAGAAACCGCTTTAGATAATGCAGCTAGTTATGATCGGCGGATTATTGTAGAAGCGGGAGTGGTTGCGAGAGAATTAGAATGCGCGGTATTAGGAACTGATCAGCCTAAAGCTTCTGTTGTGGGAGAAATTACGTTTAATAGCGATTTTTATGATTATGAAACTAAATACACCGAAGGCAAAGCAGATTTATTTATTCCTGCAAAAGTTAGCGATGAAATCACCCAGAAAATTCAAGAGATGGCGATTCAAGCTTTTTTAGCGGTTGATGCTTCTGGATTAGGACGGGTTGACTTTTTCTATGTTGAAGAAACGGGAGAAATTCTGATTAATGAAATTAATACCCTTCCGGGTTTTACCGCCACCAGTATGTATCCCCAACTTTGGGCTGCTACGGGTGTTCCCTTTCCTGAATTAGTCCATCAATTAATCCAATTTGCCTTAGAACGTGATTCAGAAACGAAACGGAACTGAATTCCTCAAAGATGGCTTGCATAAATAGCAATTTGCATTTATAATGCTATCATTCCCTTTTCCCATCCTTTATTCCCTTGTTCCAATACGTTGTATTGGAATCCCCCGTCGGAGGCTCTGCCTCCGACCCCCCTATAAAATTGATGCAGAAAGGGATTAACTCATGGGTCTGGAATAACAGGGACGGCAAGGCGAACCCATACAAACTTGGCCGGAAGGCATACTTTTAAAGACACTACTGCGTGCCCCAATCACAGCATTGACTCCAATTTCAACCCCTGGGCCGACAAAGCAATCCGTAGCCACCCAAGCTCCATCTTCAATGACAATCGGAGCCGTTTTTAATTTAAAGTCCGGTGTTTTAATATCATGACTTCCGGTACATAAATAAGTTTTTTGAGAGATAACGCAATGTTCGCCGATGGTAATTTGATCTAAACTATAAAAGACAACATCATCTCCAATCCAACTATAATCTCCAATGGTGACTTTCCAAGGATAGGTAAATCGGGCTGTTGGACGAATAATTACGCCTTGACCAATTTTAGCGCCAAATAATCGTAAAATTTGACAGCGAATTCCATTCAAGGGATGCAATGTTAAGGGAAACATCACGCCTTGAACCAGCCACCAAAATAACACAAACCAACCGGGTTTTCCGCGATCAAAATCTGATTGGTCATATTTCCTTAAGTCTACAAATGTTGTTTTTTCCATGCTTCAAATCCCCAAAAGTTAGTGCAGTTTCAATTAGTTTAAATACCTGAATTTGGGCGGGGAGACCCCGCCCCTACGGATGAAATTAATGGGTAGTAACAGAAGGTTCAACTGGGGATTGAGTGGGTTTGGGAGTAACATTTAATTGTCCGCCAAACTTACGCAATTCAAATAATTTAACACCGATTTGATATTCGTATTGGCTTAACAGTCTGCCATAGATGTATCCCGCTTTGCCATCTAAGAATCCTAATTGAATAAAATAGAATAAAATAAACCGCAACAGAGGTTTAAAGGGTAATCTCACCCAAATTTTCTTTAAAAAACGTTTGCGTTTAACCGAATCACCAAAGAGACTGGCTCCAATGGTTTTACTGTCATCAGCACCCGTTAAGAGATTATAATAAACTCGTGCTTCCCAATTAGAGTAACGGTTATGGCGTTCAATCCAGTGGAATAAATCTCGAAAATCTTCATGGAGCATATCTTCTTTAAGATATCCCACTTTCCCCGACGACATGACAACGTGCTCGTGAACTTCATTATCTCCAGTATTGGGAACATCTTCCGTTTGTAAGTTTTCATAGCGTCCCAATTTATGTTGAAATAAACGTAAATTCCAGTCAGGATATTTGCCTCCGTGACGAATCCAAGTGCCTAAAAAGAACACCCGACGATTAATATAATATCCCGTATATTCGGGGTTTTTAATCACTTCAGCAATTTCATCCCAAGATTCAGGCGTAATGCGTTCATCACAATCAACAATTAACACCCATTCATTTCTAAACGGTAAATTTTCTAATGACCAATTTTTTTTCTTCGGCCATCCCCCTTTAAAATAAAATTGAACAACTTTGGCTCCATAATTTTCGGCAATTTCCACACTGCGATCGCTACTTTGGGAATCCACAAGAAAAATCTCATCGGCTCTAGCAACACTGGTTAAACAAGCAGGTAAATTTGCTTGTTCATTTCGAGCCGGAATTAAGACAGAAACAGGAAGTTTAGATAAGTTAGAAGTCATGGTTAAACTTAACAATAAATCAAAGGATTTCTACGAGGATAGATTCATCATTCCAGATAGGAATTATTGCGGATGATGCCCTCGTTGAGACGGGGAACGAACTAAACCGGAAATAGCAGCACCGAGATAGCCAATTTGACCGTAAGCATACACGAAATTATCAAATCGTAAGGCAGGATTGCCAAAATATTTAATAGTTTTGTACAATCCTCGCAGAATGCGTTCTCCGCCGCGTCCCAGTTGGATCATGCCATCTCGTCCCGCTAATTGTTCGCGATAACATTCGCTAATGCCTTGCCACCATCCCCGTTCCATAAACCAAGATCGGTTTACCCGTTCCGGTGCAACATGATGGGCAACTAAGGCTTCAGGAATATAGGCCACTTGCCAACCGTCTTGGAGTGCGAGTTCAGTCATCTGTAATTCTTCATTGGATAACAATCGTTTTCCCACCCGGCCTAAATTAATATCAAAACCGCCAATTTTTTCTAAGAAACTGCGACGGATGGAATAATTTAATCCTCTCGGTGTTAAACCTGGATTTTTAATGTCCACCCACTGCTCCCCTAAATTATAGGCACCCAAATTTCCCGCTAAATTATCCGATAACCAGAGTGGGGAAGTAATTCCTTCCGGCCAAATCAAAGTAACCTTGCCCCCAGCAATGGCGAGTTTCGGATGATTTTCATAAGCTGAATATAACATCCTTAACCATTGAGGTGTGGCGATCGCATCGTCATCTAAATAAGCAATAATCGGACTTTGAGCAATTTTTGCCCCCGTATTCCGGGCTACGGATAAACCTGTAATCGGTTCATAAATATATCGCAATTTGGCATGGGGAAGACGAGCTTCCACCACTTGACGGGTTCCATCCGTGGAAGCATTATCTACTACAATCACTTCAAACTCAGGGAAATCCTGTTGTAGTAAACTATCAATCGCTAACCCTAAATATTGTTCTCGATTGTAGGTACAAATAATTGCAGAAATAAGCGGTTGTGACATAGGAATTACGAATTACGAATTACGAATTACGAATTACGAATTACGAATTACGAATTGGGAATTACTGATAACTGGTACAGACGCGCCTTGGCACGTCTCTACTGATAACTGATTAAGACTCAACTAAGTTAACAATTGGGAGATGGCTTTGACTAAGTGTTCAGGATCAACGGGTTTAGAAAGATGCTGCTGAAATCCTGCCGCTAACGCTCGACGTTGATTAAATTCTCCCGTGTATGCAGTTAATGCGATCGCCGGAATTTGTCCCCCAACTTCTAAAGGACGTTGGCGAATCTTGTGCATTAACATATAACCATCCATACCGGGCATTCCAATATCACAAATCAGCATTAGAGGTTGAAAATCCTCCCAAACTTGTAGAGCTTCCCTGGCAGAAGATGTTGTTAAGAGTTTAGCTCCTAGAGGTTCTAAGATGACCTGAATCAAGTCTCGCATATCCTCATCATCATCTACCACTAAAATTCGCATTCCCTCTAAATTAACCGTTGCTTGTGTTTCCTCAACCCTAGCACAGCATTCACAACAATTTTCCATCAAGGGTAAACGCACCGTAAAAGTCGTCCCTAATCCTTCCCCTGGACTCTCAACACTGACTGTACCCCCATGCAGTTCACACAAATGACGGACAATGGCTAATCCTAAACCCAAACCGCCAAATTGACGGGTGGTGCTGCTATCTTCCTGACGAAAACAATCAAAAACTAAGGGTAAAAAATGATGATTAATTCCCCGTCCATTATCCTGAACTTGAATTTGAACTTGATGTTCAATTTGCTGTAAACGCACTTGTATCCGTCCGCCGTCGGGTGTAAATTTCACCGCATTGGAGAGCAGATTCCAGATGACTTGTTGTAATCGTCCTCCATCTCCCCAGACTAAACCAATATGGGGAGAAAATACCGTTTCAATCGTTATATTTTTCGCTTCTGCGGCTAATCGTACCGTATCTAAGGCAGCTTCTACTGTTTCGCTAAGGGAAACTGTACCTACATTCAGCACCATTTTCCCCCGTAAAATTCGAGAAATATCTAATAAATCTTCAATTAGTTGCGCTTGTAATTTGGCATTACGTTCAATGGTGTCTAATGCTCGGTCGGTGGTGGTGGAATCAAAGGTTCGTGAACGCAGTAACTTTGCCCAGCCTAAAATCGGATTCAAGGGCGATCGCAATTCATGGGATAAAACCGCCAGAAATTCATCTTTAATCCGATTCGCATCTTGAGCTTGTTGATACAGTTGAATATTATCTAAAGCTAAAGCCGCCCGATACGCTAATTCTTCAGCAAAAGTCAAATCAGCATCGGTATAATGACGATGGGATTGGGCCGTTAAACAAAACGTTACCGCCCCTAATTTGCGATCGCGGGCGATTAACGGAACAGATATCCAAGAGGTAGGGGCGACGATATGCAGAAATTCGACTTGTTCAGGAACCGTCGTCATGGTTTCGATCCAATCAGGATCAATCTGGGGCAATAATATAGAGTGACCCTGAGCTAAAACTTGAGCAATGGGATGATGATCATGGAGAGTCAGAACCCAGTTTTGACGTTGAGTCAAGTATTTATTTTTGCTGGAATCACGATGATAAACCGCTAACCGTCGTAAACTCCCATCGCTTCCGGCGACATCAAAGAAACAACAATCGCCTAGAGTCGGAACTAATAATTGGGCTAAATTCATTAAGGTTGTCCGCGAATTCAAGGAACTGACCAAGACTGAACTCGCTTCTGCTAACACTTGTTCCAACTGTTCCGCCCGTTTGCGGGCTGTTAAATCCATCACGGTCATTCCTACACCCAAAACCTCACCATTGGGTAAACCTACGGGATAATAACTCACTAAACTATATTGAAAAGTTTTAACATGAGGAATTTCCACATTTAAGGGTTGATTTAATAACGGTTGTTGTGTCTCAATTACCTGGCGTAAGATCGGTGTAATTTGAGCCGCCCATTCGGGTAAAACCGTTGCTAAAGGTTGTCCAATCAATTCACTTAAGGGTAAGCCCTGAATCATGGCTAAGGCTTCATTAGCATGAACATAGCGTAAATCATGATCCAAAAAAGCCAAGCCAACGGGAGAACTGGATAATAATGCTTGTAATAAAGTTTCGCTGCGATGTAGCGCTAATTCAATCTGTTTGCGGTCTGTAATATTGATAGCCGCACAGGTAACACCCACCACTTGTTCGAGTTCATTAAATAAGGGTTCTACGGTTAAATCAAAACAGAAGTCTTGACCTTGTGGACTCACCCAAACTTCTTCACGGGTTCCAATTCCTGTCTTTAAAACCCGACCTTTAATCCAAGTCAATTTTTCAGCATCATGAAGATCAAATAGATCGGTTTCTAATAAACCAATAATGTCTTCATCAGGGGGATATTTTTGTTTAGGACAATTGTAGATCCAGGTATAACGCAAATCTTGATCTTGACTAAAAACAGTAATCGGAGAATTTTTTAGCGCCACTCGTAGGCGTTCTTCTGTAAGATGCCATTTCGCCTCAGAAAGCCGTTGTTGGGTTAAATCCAAAACAAAAAAAATGCCGCTATCTAACTCTATGGAAAAAGCTGTACCACTAATTAAAACCGGAATGCGTCGTCCAGAGGCGTGTACATATTCCTTTTCCAACGGTTGACAACAGCCGGATATTTCAATTTCGGCTAAAGCTTTTTCATCTAACCCTTGATATTCTAGGGGGGTTAAGGTTCGCCAGTTAAGTTCACCCGCTTCTAATTGTCCTCGACTATAACCTAAAAGATTTAACAAAGCATCATTGGCTTCTATAATTTCACCTGATTTTGTCCACACTCCAATACCAACCGCATTACATTCAAATATCCGCCGAAAACGAGCTTCACTATATCGTAAAATCTCCTCGGTTTGTTTGCGTTGGGTAATCTCTTGGAAATAAACCGCTAATCCTTCTGTACAGGGATAAGCTTTGAGTTCTAACCAAATTTGTTGAGTCTCATAGAAGGCTTCCCAAGTCAGGGTTTGTTGTTGGGTAATAGCCTGTTGTAACGGAGTGGCGAGAAACGGTAGGGTTTCCCAAAGAATTTGATCTTTTAAAGTTGAAGGGGACAGTTGTAGAATTCGAGTAGCCGCCGGATTTAGGTAGAGACAATAGCCTTGTTGATCTAAGATAACAAACCCGTCCGTAATTTGATCGAGAATATTCACCCCATTCCAATTCATCGTCACATCCTTGCTGGTCTCAGGGGGAGGGGTGATATCGGGGTAAGCTTCCGAGAGGATAAAAGATGGTGTCATTCTAAGTTATGTGCAGAACAGTATATCTTGGGAGATCGGCAGGTTTGAATAGAGGGAATTAAAGCCATAAAAAGTTATTCCATTTATGTTGAACACAGACTTAATTTGAGGGTTTACTCAATGAACATCCCCCTATAGAATGAAAAATAAACCGAATTCCTCCTATTTTTCGTCTCTCTTAGGATAGAAATTGTTCAAAATTGTCATTAAATTTTAAATTAGCTTAAGGATCAAACTTGATGTTAGGTTCTCTCAAAAGACAGATTGAAGCTGAGTCAGAATTGGGAGTATAACGATAAAAGGTTAGCTTTAGAAGTTGAAGATGGGGATCAATGAATTCCTGAAGCAGGATAAACCCTTAACTTGGGACTATTAACCGACAACAGATCATCGTTAAAAGCCTAAAGGAGGTTGTGTGGTTAGTTGGAGAACGGTTTGGCGACTACTCAAAGAAACCTATCAAGAATGGAGTCAAGATAATGCCTCCCAATTGGCGGCGGCTTTAGCTTATTACACTGTATTTTCTTTAGCGCCTTTATTGGTGATTGTTGTCGCAATTGCGGGTTTTTTCTTGGGAGAAGAAGCAGCACGGGGGGAATTAGTTGGACAAATTCAAGGGTTAGTGGGGAAAGACGGAGCAACGGTTATTCAAACCGCTTTAGAAAATACCAACCGTCCAGGGGAAGGAAATGGACTTTTTGCATCCTTGGTGAGTCTTGGCTTTTTAATTTTTGGCGCGTCAGGGGTCTTTGTTCAGTTACAAGATTCATTAAATACAATTTGGAATATTACCCCTAAACCGACAAATGCAGTGGGTAGTTTTGTTAGAAAACGAGCGTTATCTTTTGCTGCTGTAGTTAGTATTGGATTTTTATTATTAGTTTCTTTAACTGTTAGTGCAGTATTAAGCGGATTAAGTCACTATGCCAGTGAACTTTTACCGGGTGCTGATAGTTTGTGGCAATTGCTTAATTTAGTGGTTTCTTTTGCGGTTACTACCTTATTATTTGCTTTAATTTTTAAATATTTACCCGATGTTTTAATTACTTGGAATGATGTTTTAATTGGGGCAATGATTACAGCTTTATTTTTTACATTAGGTAAATCTTTGATTGGAATGTATTTAGGAAGTAGTAGTTTTAGTTCAACCTATGGGGCGGCGGGATCATTAGTCATTTTTCTAACTTGGATTTATTATTCTGTACAAATTCTATTTTTTGGTGCAGAATTTACCCAAGTTTATACCCGTCATTATGGCTCTAATATTATCCCAGATCGCCATGCAGAATTTAAAAGCTGATAGGATATCAGTTATCAGTGTAGAGACGTGCCATGGCGCGTCTGTACCAGTTATCAGTTATCAGTGTAGAGACGTGCCATGGCGCGTCTGTACCAGTTATCAGTTTATTTCCTATTTTCTCTTCCCCCTTCGTAATTCGTAATTCGTAATTCCCTATTTAGATTGATGGGAACTCACCCGACTTAACAACCACAAACTCACTGCAATTCCTGCCAATTCTGCGGCCATTGCATTCACCATTGCTTGCATCGCAATTAAATTAAAAGGGGTAATAATAGAACCCGCATTTAAAACCGTTGTTCCTGGAAGGGGAGTGAGAAGCTTAGACCCACCCGGAGGTAAAGTGAGCATCCGATATAATAAACTTCCCACCATTAAAAACCCCACTAAAATCACACAAGCCATTCCGATTAAATTAGCACTAATTCCTAACCATAAAGCATGAATTACCTCTGCTTTAGCGGGGCGTTGGTTGGGATCTTCTAATTGATTGCCAATTTGACTGTATCGGAAACACCAATACAGGGTAAAAATCAAAGCAAATAAACATCCATATCCTAAAACAAGACCCAGGGCAGAATTTTGGGGATTAGAAGGAGAAGCGGGTCTTAAAAACAAAACAAAAATCAATAGAAATATGGGGATTATTCCCAATATAGATTGTACCCAAAATCCAAACCAACCCAAACGACGAAAATCTTGGGCAATTTCATGGACATTAGGAGACGCAGATTCATAATTTGTATTAGGTTCAATCATCTTTTTCCCTGGATTTAATCTGAATATCGAGAGGAATATTTTTTTGTAAAAAAACAATGTTAGATAGTTTAATCGAATATCTGAAACAAGTCAAGGATTTTAGACCCTATCAAGGAATCTGTCAAAATCATTCGCCCTACTTCCTTCACTTACCCAACAATTATGATAAAACAACGCTTCGAGGGTAGGCCCAGCAGCCATCCAAATTCGCTCTATAGCCTTGTTTGAGATTTTTAATCCTTCTGAATAAACCAACTGACCAATAAGCTCTTAAGCATCTAAATAAGTTATTAAGTAATCGTGAAACCATTATATTGCCAGTGTCCTCGCACTGCGTCGATATAGAGTTTAAATACAATATAACTTAAGCAATTAAATATTAATAATTAACAGAAAATTCCGATAAAACAGTTGACAAAAATAACGAATATTGTTAGAGTTTAACCCTCATAGCTATTATGGCATCGGGGGTAATATTGTGACTGAGGGACAAAAAACTAATAAGCCTCTATTTTCTCAGCATTATTTAGAGCATCGCCTTCAGGACTGTCCAGAATGGCAACTTGACGTGACTGAGGGGTTTAAGCAGTTAAAAAATCTCTATCAGTCCAAACAAGATTTATTACCGACATTGAGTGAAGCGCAAACGGAGGATTTATTAATTCAACCTGTATTAGAAATTTTAGGATTCAGTTATATTCCTCAAGTCACAATTCGGGCAAAAGGTCGCGCCGAACGTCCTGATTATGCTTTATTTAACAATGAAATAGAACGGGATCAAGCCTATCCTTTACAAACTCATGAAACCGCGTTTTATTCTAGGGTAATTGCGATCGCAGAAGCTAAATATTGGCAACGTCCCCTCAGTAAAGTTTCGGCGAACGATCAACGGGATATTTATAAAAATACTAACCCATCCTTTCAGATCGCTAACTATTTAATGGGGACGGGAGTAGATTGGGGAATTTTAACCAATGGTCGAGAATGGCGACTCTATTATCGTCTAGCTTCTTCCACAGCAACGGAATTTTATCCCGTCGATTTACTAGAACTTTTATTAGCAGACAACTTAGATCAATTCAAATATTTTTGGTTGTTTTTTCGTCAGGAAGCCTTTGTTAAAGACTCCCAAGGACGTAATTTTTTAGAACGGGTACGGGAAGGAAGTACCACATACTCAACGCGAGTGGGGAATGAGTTAAAAACCTTAGTATTTGCTCGGATATTTCCTAATTTAGCGGGAGGTTTTGTTGCAGATGCAACTCGACGGGGACAACCTGTAACATCAGAACAAGTTTATGAAGCGGCTCTATCCTTTCTTTATAAGCTGTTATTTTTGCTTTATGCTGAAGCCAGAAATCTGCTCCCCATTGAGGGAGATTATCGAGATTATAGCTTGATTCAATTAACACAAGAAGTCGCTGAAAATCTTGATCGTCAGAAGAAGTTAAGCCAAACTTCTACGGGAATGTATGATCAATTATTAAATTTATTTCAAATTGTTGATCGAGGCGATCGCGGCTTAGAAGTTCCTCGATATAATGGCGGTTTATTTCATTTTAATTTTAGTCAAACTGAAGATCAATTAGACTATCCTGCTAATTATTTTTTATCTCAATTTAAACTATCTGATGCAGTATTAGCCCCTATTTTAGACCAATTAGCGCGATTTGAAGGACAACCGATTGATTATAGTTTTTTAGGCGTGCGACAGTTGGGGTCAATTTATGAAGGGTTATTAGAATATCGAGTAATTATTCAAGACGCGCTGACGGGAAATGTTTATTTAGAAAATGATCAAGGCGATCGCAAAGCAACGGGCTCTTATTACACCCCTGATTATATCGTTAAATATATTGTTAGTCATACTTTAAAACCCATTTTAGAACAGCGATCGCAACGATTTGCTGAACTGATGACGCAAATTCAGCAACTGCAAAATCAATTGCAAGATCAACGGTTAGGACAGCAAAGTTTAAACGGATTAAAAAAGGATTTAAAACGCTTACAGCGAGACGCACAAACTACTTTACTCGATATAAAAATTTGTGACCCAGCAATGGGAAGTGGTCACTTTTTAGTTGAAGCAGTAGATTATTTAACGGATGAACTCATTCGTATTTTATCCCAATATCCCGAACAAAATCCGGTTTTAGAAATGCTCGATCAAACCCGTCAAAGCATTTTAGAAAACTTAGAACAACAGGGAATTACCATTAATCCCGATAGACTAGAGCCCACTCAATTATTACAACGGGTGGTGATGAAACGCTGTATTTATGGGGTGGATTTAAACTCAATGGCGGTAGAATTAGCTAAGGTTAGTTTATGGCTACATTCCTTTACAATAGGTGCGCCTCTAAGTTTTTTAGACCATCATTTACGTTGTGGAAATTCCTTAATAGGAACAACTGCGAGGGAAGCAGAAGCAAAAATGGCAGCCGATGAAACCGGACAGTTAAATTTCTTAACGGGGCCATTTGTGGGATTATTAAAAGCGGCTGAAATTATGCGAGGTGTGAGTGTTTTGAGTGATGCGACCTTTGCTGAAGTTGAACAAAGTGAAAAGTTATTTCGGTCTTTTGATCAAGCTGCAAAACCTTATAAACGGTTATTAGATATTTATGTTTCTCAGTTTTTTGGAGTTAAACAAGCTCAGAATTTTTTAGAGAGATTGGGTACTCATGCAATTACAGCTAATCTTAATAAAATGAACAAAGCAGATGCAGCCATTTATGAGGAAGCGCAAAAACTCAGTTCTGAAAAACGGTTTTTCCATTGGGATCTGGAATTTCCAGAAGTATTTATTGATTTAGAAAATGCCAGTTGGAAAGAAAAGGCAGGGTTTGATGTAGTGATAGGAAATCCACCTTATGGGTCATGTTTTAGTGAACAAGAGACTGCCTATATAAAAGAAAATTATCAATATGTTGAGTATCGAGCAGAAAGCTATGTCTCTTTTATGGAGAAAAGTTTTTCACTTCTAATATGTAAAGCAGGATTAGTATCGCTGATTGTTCCCGATAATTGGATGTATCTTGATTTTACAGAAAACTTAAGAATCGCTTTTTTAGAACAAAGTATTTTGAAAGTAGTAGTAGCACTACCTAGTACAGTTTTTCCTGATGCGACTGTTGATACAACTATTTATGTACTGGAAAAAAATTCAATTAAAGAATTGCCAACCCGCAAGACTCTAGTAATACCTTATGAAAAAAATGAACATTTATCCGATATTAATGAGACAAGCGAAAAACACTACTATAGAGAACAAAGTCAGTGGCTTAATTTTTATGCTCACATAATCAACCCATATCTTTATCCAGCAGAAGCATTGATTCTTGAAAGAGTTACCAATATCAGTAGTAAACTATGTAAAATCGCCACCATCAGTTATGGTCTTAAGGCTTACCAGAAAGGGAAAGGGAATCCACCACAAACAAAGGAAATAATGGAATCTAAACCATTTACAGCCTCAGTAAAAATGGATGAAACATTTAGCCCTTTTTTTGAAGGTCAATCTATCAGTCGATATTCTCTTAACTGGAATAATGATAACTGGATTAAATGGGGCAAGTGGTTGGCAGAACCGAGAAGCCAAGAATTATTCAAAAACCAACGGTTACTTTTTCGAAAAGTAGTTGGAAATAACTTGTTTGGACACTTTTACAATGCAGATGCTTATACTAATACCTTGCTATATACAGTAAAGCTGACTCCCTCATCAAACTATAATCTTAAGTCATTGCTCACTATACTGAATAGCCAGTTTATAGGTTTCATCTTTCGTAAAAAATTTGCAATTCGTGAAGATGATACATTTCCTCAAATTTTACTCGATGATTTTGCGGCTATTCCCATACGCAATATCTCTTTCACAACCTCAACAGATCGCCGCCAAAAATCCCTAGAAAATGCGATCGCACTTTATAACGAATATCAAAGCCATAACAACTCCGAACCCATTTTATCACAAATTGATGATCATCTAAACCAACAACCCGAAGAAGCCGATGTGATTCACGATTTGTTAGCCTATCTCGCGGAACAAATGATTGAACTCAATAAACAAAAACAAGCTGAAATCAAAAGCTTTGTGCAATGGTTAGAACGCTTTATCGGTTGCCCAATTGACAGTTTAACCAATAAATCTAAAATTCAGAATTATTTAGGAGACTATTACAAAAACGAACCCCATATCAGCTTTGATGAATTAATTTCTGTGTTAAATAAAAACAAAAAGAAAATTAAAATTGATCCGGTTGCCCGAAAAGAACAACAAACTTTAGAAAAGGAATATCAAAACAGTTTAAACACCCTATTACCCCTCAAAACCCAGTTAATCAGATGTGATCAACTCATAGATGCGATCGTTTATAAACTTTATGGATTAACAGAAGAAGAAATTGCTATTGTAGAAGGAAGATGAGCTAAATTAATACTTGAATCTCGTTGCTAAGAAAAGGCTCTACCTTCTATTAATATAAAGACTGGAGGCATAGCGTTCCCTGTTCCCTGTTCCCTGTTCCCTGTTCCCTGTTCCCTAATCAGGTAAAACTTTATGATCGCTCAAATTGAAAAACAAGACCAGAAAACCATTGAACAATACCTAGAATTAGAACTCAATTCTCAAGAACGCCATGAATATTTAGATGGAGAAATTGTTATTATGACAGGTGGAACCCCCAATCACAATCAAATTGCACTGAATCTAAGTGGAGGATTAAATTTTGCCCTCAAACGTCAACCTTATCGGGTATTTGTAACCGACCAACGCCTTTGGATTCCTCAAAAACGAATTTATACTTATCCAGATGTTATGATGATTTCAGGAGAATTACAATTTCAAGAAGGCAGAAAAGAC
This sequence comes from Planktothrix mougeotii LEGE 06226, assembly GCF_015207485.1. NCBI lineage: Bacteria > Bacillati > Cyanobacteriota > Cyanophyceae > Oscillatoriales > Microcoleaceae > Planktothrix > Planktothrix mougeotii. The sequence continues at coordinate 32,130 of NZ_JADEWU010000046.1, read as the reverse complement.
AGTTTAACGAATCCAACATTAATCGCTGAAGTCCTCTCTAAATCTACAGAAGGATATGATCGAGGAGACAAATTTCAGGCTTACCGAACGATTCCCACCTTCCAAGAATATCTTTTAATTGATCAATATCATCACCACGTTGAACAATTCACGAAAACCGATAACGGCAAATGGTTACTCTCCGAATATGAAGGGGAAACTGCCACCTTATCCCTCGCCTCAGTTTCCTTTGAAATTTCCCTAGCGGATCTTTACGATAAAGTCGATTTTACCTTGATAGAGCAACAGTAGGTAGATTTGCGGAATTAGAATAAACACCCCTGACGCAGAGACACAAAGTATTCTTGGTGTCTTTGTGGTTGTAGAGAACTATAGCCATCCTCAATCAGTTGTAATATTTCCATCTATCTCGACCCCTCCCAACCCTCCCCTTACTAAGGGGAGGGCTAGGGTGGGGTTCTATATTTTGATCGCCAATCATTTAGGATTGCTATAGAGGAACTCCCTATTACAGTCTCTCTTCATAAGATTCAGGTAGCCAATTGTCAAACTGGTCTATTGATAACCTCGACAACCCCAGCAAAATTAGGTGTGATCTACAGGAATAAAACGGGGTTGTAATATCGATTAAATAAGGCTTTCAGGGTGATGCACAATGGCTTGATGTAGAGGAATGGACAAAGGCATCTAACCAGTTACCTCAGAGAGTGGAACATTCTGATCACTACTCCAAAGGGGCTGCTTCTACTATTCAAAGTGTAGAGAGTTGAATCAGGAAACACCAAACCGCCTTTCGCTCTCGCCTTCTGTACACCGTGCTTTACCCCAGGACATCCATCATGTTTGCACAAGAAATTTCTATTCAAGATTCTGAAGTTACCCTTAATTCTATTAATCCTCAAGCTTTAGCTCAACTCTTATTACAAGAATTGCAAACAACGGTCAAAACCCTTCCCGCTAGTGGTCGGGCGGTGACGCTGCGGATGGCGTTAGAAGTCGAACGTATTTGCGAAAAAAGCAACCGCATTCAAAATTCTGGGGAAGTGGAAACCTGGCAGTTAAGTTTAGCTCGTCATCGCTTGCAAAAGTGCTTAGAATATTACAAACTCGGTTCTCGTCAAGGTCGGGTAGAATTGCACTCTAACTTAGCAGCGATGGTATACCGTCACGTTGCTTCCTTTGAGTCTCAATTAAGCTTCCAAGCTCGTTACAATTTAATTGAAGATTTTCTGCAAGGGTTTTATGTCGAGTGTTTACGGGCTTTCCGTCGGGAACACGTTCTGGAAGCCGACTATACCCCCCGCACCCGTTTAGAATTAGCAGAATACATGGCTTTTACCGAACAGTATGCCAAACGTCAAATTGGTTTACCCGGTCGCAACCGTCAACGGTTAATTGTATTACGCGCCCAAGGCTTTGCTAAAGGTCAACCCCCCGAAACCTCTATGGATATTGAGTTAGCCGTTGAAGGCGGTAAAACCGAAGAAGCCGAAGCTCAAAGTCGGACATCTGCAATGCAGCAAATTCGGGAAAAAATGGTATCTGAAACCCCTGACCCGGCTGAAAGTGTTTTACGAGATCGGGTTATCGCTGAACTGGTTCAATATTTAGAATCTCAAGGACAAAGTGATTGTGTCAAATACTTAACCTTGAAAATGCAAGATCTCCAAGCTTGCGATATTGACAAAGCTATGGGGTTAACCGCCCGTCAACGGGACTATCTGCAACAACGGTTTAAATACCACGTTGAAAAATTCGCCCGGTCTACCAACTGGAAACTCGTCCATGAATGGTTAGGGGCTGATATTAACCAAAAATTGGGGATGAACAGCCAACAATGGGAAACCTTTCAAGCTCAATTATCGGCTGATCAGCAAACGTTACTGCAACTTAAAGCTACTCAAGAAAGCGATAAAGCGATCGCCTCTGCCCTCAAATGCACCCCCAAACAAGTCCAAAAACGTTGGGCTAAACTCCTCGACATGGCTTTCAACTACCGTAACACCGAGGCCTTAGCATAATGGGAACTGTGTTAGGAAACAAGGAAACCCTCAACCCCTTGTTTCCTGTTCCCTATTCCCTGCTCGTAATTCGTAATTCGTAATTCGTAATTCGTAATTCCCTATTCCCTATTTCCTTATATAAGAATTTTAAATCAAAAATTGGTCAATCTTAAGGCTGTCTTGTCGCAACTGCCGAGTAAATTCGATACAGTAGATTATAGTAACAGTTTATTAAGATTAAGACGTTTTCACCAACCGCACCCTTCAAGGGTGAGGATTGTCTAAATCAATTTAGACAACGCAAGAGGTGAATACCGCATTGAGACACAGGTTGGTACGCACTTCCAGATACTTCCCTAGTCTGGACTCTCTGCAAGCCTAATTGGTTAGGTGCTGTTAGACAGGACATCTTATCTGTGTTGCGGGAAGGGACTTAAACGGGTTTTGCTGGTTTCCTGGGCTTATCGCCATTTAAAAACCAGTCCCCGTTAATGCGGGAATCGAGAATCGGGAATCGGGAATTAACGACTCCCTATCCCTACTCCCTACTCACGACTCCCGCACTCATAAAGGGGCTTGTAAAGCCGTCCTATAAGGACGGAGTTTCTACCCATTTTTATGATGAGTGTTAATCTAACTTCAGCTTCTGAACTTTTGTCGAGGTGGTTTCACATCCAGACCGGATATGTGGAATCATCCTTATTGATCCCTTCTGCCCAAAATAGGTTAGCACTGCAACAGGTCTTTCAAACCTTGAATGCCAGAAGTTGCCCAAAGTTCTATAACTTTCACCTCCATACCCGACGTTCAGATGGTCAACTTGAACCGGATGAAGTGATGCAACAAGCCATTGACATTGGGTTAAAAGGACTGGCTATTACGGATCACCATACAACCCAAGGTTACAAAGAAGCACAACAGTGGTTAGACAACTGGAAACAAAACCATCCCGAACTTGCTCATACAGCCCCTCAGTTATGGATAGGGGCAGAAATTCATGCTCAGTTATTGGGTGTAAATGTCCATATTCTGGGTTATGCTTTTGATCCTGATGCAGCTTGTCTACAACCCTATCTGCAAGGTGACACGGCTTTTGTGAAAACAGAGGCCTATTCTGCTGAAAACGTGATAGCTGCTATCCAAGAAGCCGGAGGGTTAGCCGTTTTAGCTCATCCAGGACGGTATCGTCGTCCTTTCACTGAAGTCATTGCAGAAGCGGCTCGTTTGGGAATGGATGGCATTGAAGTATATTATGCCTATCGCCATACGAACCCTTGGTTACCCACCCCAGAAATCGTCAACCCAGTTAAACAGTTAACCGATAGCTATGGTTTACTGAACACCTGTGGCACGGATACTCATGGTCGTGATATATTACTTCGGATTTAATTTAAGTAATTGATGTTAGTTGCTCAAATGTTGATACAGGAGCGTTTTTCCCAATTCTAAATAGGGTTCGACATTTTTCGGACGAACCCTATGCTTTGAGTTAATAAAAATACAAGAAGTAACTCAGGATTTCTGCTGATCATACTTCAGTTGATTTTTCCCCCCTATAGAAAGTTAAACTCCACCTTTGAGGATCATCATTCCTAAAATTCCCATGAGAAGAATAAAGAACAGAACAGTCATCCCGATGGATTGTTGTTCAGGTTGGGTTGAAGGTTTAGACACTTTCATCATCACTAAAAATGATAAGCTCTACTCCCTTACAGTAACAGATCTATATAACTTTTGAAGCAGAATCCTTATAAATTGTAAGTTTATGTAACTTTTCTTCAATATTCCTTATTCGGTTAAACCGTGTTCAAGAGCATAACGCACTAACTCTGTCCGGCTATTGGTTCCCGTTTTGGTAAACAGACGACTGACATATTTCTCAACATTACGAACACTGGTTTCTAAATTACGGGCTATTTCTTTATTCATTAATCCCTTGGCGACTAAATCTAAAACACTTTGCTCACGGGGGGTTAAATCAATTTTAATCGGGGCGGGGGTTTGATGAATTCCGCTTTTACCTTTTAACATATTTTCAATCCGAGCAATTTGACCTGCTAATGTAGCAATATCTGGATTTCCATCCCCGGTACTGCTGCGAAGGGCTGCTTGTCTAGCTAATAAATTTTTGACAATCACGACTAATTCTTCTGGATCAAAAGGTTTAGATAAATAGGCATCACATCCGGCTTGATAGCCTTGAATGCGATCGCTTTTCATGCCTTTAGCAGTTAGAAAAACAACGGGTAAGGCTTTGAAACGAGGATCTTCCCGCATTTGTTGTAAAAATTGATAGCCATCCACTCCCGGCATCATAATATCCGTAATCACTAAATCAGGAAGATTTTGTTGCAACAATTCCCACCCTTGTTTAGCATTACTCGCCACATCAACGGTAAAGTTACTGTCTTCTAAATAAGCTTGTACCGCTTCTCGCAGTCCCGGTTCATCGTCCACTAATAACAATCTAGCGGGAACTTGGGAAACTTCAGCCTCAGATGCAGGAGGATTGATTGAACTCGACATCAGATTAACCTAAATTCAACGTTTTTTTCACTTTAGCGAAAATTTTAATTCAATTATACTGACCTAAAGGACGGTTTTTACTCAATTAGCCGTACTTGACAAAATCATAAAATTGTGTTAAATCAGAGAGCGATCGCCTATTTGGATCGGCGATCGCTCTTTTTTGCCTACAAAATAATATTAACCCTGATTCAAGCGTTGACGAGCACTTTCTAAAGCTTGTTTCACCTGATTAAACCCAGTTCCGCCATAACTATTTCGAGCAGAAACCACTTGACGAGGTGCGATTGCATCATAAATATCTGCTTCAAATTGAGGATGTAATTCTTGCCATTCTGCTAACGTTAAATCCTTGAGTAATTTCCCCGCTTCTAAACAAGTTCTGACCACTTTTCCCACTAAATTATAAGCTTCTCGGAAGGGAATTCCTCGTGCGGCTAAATAATCCGCTACATCCGTTGCATTCGAGAAATCTTCCGCCACCGCTTCTGCTAAACGGTTAGTCCGAAATTCTATTCCTTCTTCCATTAAAATGGTCATCGATTCTAAACTGCCTTTCACCGTTTTTACCGCATCAAATAGAGCTTCTTTATCTTCTTGCAAGTCTTTATTATAAGCTAACGGTAAACCTTTCATAATCACTAATAACCCTTGCAAATGACCAAACACCCGCCCGGTTTTTCCTCGCACTAATTCAGGAATATCTGGGTTTTTTTTCTGCGGCATAATACTAGAACCCGTTGAACAGCTATCGGTCAAAGTCACAAAACTAAATTCCTGAGAAGCCCAAAGGGTAATTTCTTCTGCTAAACGGCTTAAATGTACCATAATTAAACTCGCAGCCGATAAAAATTCGATCGCCCAATCTCGATCACTGACTCCATCTAAACTATTAGCATAAACCTGCCCAAACCCTAATAATTCTGCACTATAATGGCGATCAATCGGAAAAGTTGTTCCCGCTAACGCGCCGCTTCCCAAGGGACAAATATCGACTCGTTTATAGACATCTCCTAAGCGTTCCCAATCTCGATTTGCCATTTCCACATAAGCTAATAAATGATGGGCTAAACTCAGAGGTTGGGCCCGTTGCAGATGGGTATAACCGGGAATAAACGTTTCAACATTTGTTTCCGCTAAATTTAATAATACCTGTTGAAAGCTAACTAATTGTTGACGAATTTGTTGAATTTGATCTCGTAAATATAAACGGGTATCTGTTCCCACTTGATCATTCCGAGATCGAGCCGTATGTAGTTTTTTTCCCACATCTCCGACTAATTCAATTAACCGACGTTCAACTGCAAAATGAACATCTTCTGCATCCACACCAGGGTTAAAGTTTCCCTCCCGATATTCTTGACGAATTTGTTCTAAACCGGAAACCAGTTGTTCGGCTTCTTCAGGGGCAATAATTCCTGTTTTTGCTAACATTTTAGCATGGGCAACTGATCCGGTCAAATCATATTCAATCAGTTGGATATCAAACCCAATACTAGCGTTAAACTCTGCAATAGCAGGATGCAGGGATTTTTCAAACCGTTGACTCCAGGTTTTTGAGTTTGTTGTTGTCATATTCGGACTTTTTCTGATTCTTTGTCAACTCTACATCTTGACATTCCCCCTAGCTGAAAGCAAGGGGATTCTTGATGGGAAATACTTTTGTCTCGGTTGCTACAAAATTACTGAAAAATCCACTAAGTTTAACAATACTATTGGTGAACTTTCTAACCGTAGGAAGGCTAACAGAAAACCGGGTGTGATTTCAATAATTGAGTCATCAAAGGTGACACTGCATAAAATCTTGATTTTGTCAAGAGGCTGATTTGAAGCTTCAGGGAAACCTCAAAAAATTCGTGTTCTGTTAAAGCTCAATTGTGTCAGAAAATTATAACTTTTTACGAAAGAATGAGAGTTTCAGCCTCTATTTTGACGTTTAGACATAATAACCCCTTGACGGGTGTTTCCTTAAGTGTACCAGAACCCCCATGATTCCGTCAACTATTTGAGAGTAATTTTCAATAAAATATTAAAATTTCCTGACATTATTTTAAATAATAAAATTGTCTATATAAATAAAAAGTTTTATCTAATCTATAATGGCATCTGGGCGGGGAGACCCCACCCCTACAACGGATTATTTCTTGGCTAGGATGGCTTTTGCTTGTTGCCAGAGGGCATCAAGTTCTTCTAAACTGTATTCTGAGAAGGGGCGATCGCAAGCTTCCTCAAGTTTTGATAACCGTTGAATAAAGCGATGATTGGTTTCATGTAATCCCATATAGGGATCTAAATCATACCAACGGGCTAAATTAATTAAGACAAATAAAATATCACCTAATTCCGCTTGTTGATGCTCCTTATCCGTTCCTTGAATAGCCTCCTTAAATTCTGCGACTTCTTCCTCAAATTTATCCCAAACTCCCTCAACGTTATCCCATTCAAACCCAATAGCTGCGGCTTTTTTAGAAATTTTCATTCCTGCCATTAGGGGGGGAAGTTGTCGTGCATAACGGCTTAATTTAGAACTTAAATTCTGGGTTTCGGGTGTTTCTCCTTGTTCATTGGCTTTAATTTCTTCCCAATTTTGTCGAACTTCTTCCACACTATTAACCTCTACTTCACCAAAAACATGAGGATGACGACGAATTAACTTTTCAGTAATATTATTAGCGACATCTGCCATTGAAAATTGTTGAGTTTCGCTGGCAATTTGAGCTTGTAAAATTACTTGTAATAATAAATCCCCTAATTCATCTACAATGGCCTTTTGATCGCCACTGCGAATAGCATCAACCGCTTCATAAGCTTCTTCAAGAATATAGGGAATTAACGTTTCTGGGGTTTGTTCTAAATCCCAAGGACATCCCCCCTGTGGCGATCGCAATTTAGCAACTACATCGATTAAATTTTGTAAAGCGATTAAGTTAGGAGTTAAAGTCATATTTTCAGGGTTGTTCATTACAAATACCTCTATTGTGATTTAAAACAAGGGTAAAAACGTTATTTTTTAGAACGACGAGAAGATTTTTTAGCAGTCGTTGAATTTTGCTTTGAACGTTTGGTTTTAATGGGGGGAAGTTCAACAGAAGCAGTTTTAGAAACTGAACGTTTGCGTTTTTTAGGTTTTTCAGGTTCTAGGGTGGGGCGAGAAGTTTCTCCGGTTTTTAGCCATTTTCTAAATTCCTTATAAAACGAGTTAGACCAATCACTAAAGGAATGGCTCATCGCTCCCATTTCTAATCCTAAATAAACCGCAATACATTCTCTGGAATAATGGGAGAGGGAACTTAAACTATTTTGAGCAATTTCTAAAGGATTTGACGAAATCAGCCCTAAATATTCTGCAATGAGTAATCCCAAAAGTCCAATTAAACCCAGACCCCCTCCTAAATAAAGAATCCTCAACGCCGTACCAATAAACGGCCCATGGGATAAAAAGGAGCGATGACGTAAACTATTTTGATAGGGAACCCAGAACCATCGCAATAGTCCCCAGCGTTGAAACTGTCGGGAATCGATATCTAAATCCGGCCCAAACATTAACCCACTAAACAGGAAACTTCCGGTCACCAAAAAAGTTAAGTGACTGCTGCGAGTTTGGCTCCAGGTCAAACCCGCAATCAACGGTAAGCTCCAAAGGGTAATACGGTCGTGGGTTTGACCAGAGGGCATGGGGGATGGAAATTAAAAATTGCCAATAGGGTTGTGCTTCTAAAAGTTTATGTTATAATAGGTTAATGTGTGAATCGGGCGGTTAACTCAGCGGTAGAGTGCTTCCCTTACAAGGAAGAGGCCACAAGTTCGAATCTTGTACCGCCCATTATTAGTGTCGATTATCAAGTTAAGTGTGTGATGTCTGGTTGTGCAGTTCTTGAGGCAAGATTCATTAATGTGATTCATTCTGGCATTCAGAGCAGTTATATTTCTAGACTTGTTCATAAGCAGCAATAAAATCATCCCGTGAGATCCCCGATTGAGTACAGATACTTCTGAGAGTAGAACCTTTAATCAGTTTATGATTTGGCAAAGTTAAAGGTGTCGTTGTGCCATCAGGATTTTGTCTAATCATAGAGATATGCTCTTTTTCTCTAACTATTGAAAATCCAAAACCCTCAAGCACCTTAATTACTTTTGATTGGGGAGCATCAACCGGAAACTTTGGCATTATAGACTTGCCTCTGCTACAAAAGCCTCTAATATTGAAGATTCAGATTCTAGAACCGATTCTCCAAAAGTTTCGATATGGAATAAAATAGCCGAGCGCACATCATTTAGAGCTTCTTCATAAGTATCACCCTCACCAACTACAACCCCCTGAATCCCTAAAGGATAAGCAACATAACCATCAGGGTGCTTTTCCACAATAATTTTGATATTTTTCATAAGTACCTCTACAAAATTAATTTTTCATCCCCAAAAACTCACATCGTTTACCCCTTGTCAACTATTAACTATCCACTATAATATTTTTAAAAATTTGCTCGAACATTTAGCTTAACTGGGGGATTTTTAATCTTCCTCCTTAGAATTTTAAACTCAAGTTTATTCGACCTGAAAATGATAAATAATTTCCCCATTGGATTTTTTTTCAAATGTGCCATTTAATTCTTGGGCTTTTTGATCTAAAAAGGCTTTAGCTTCAAAACGAGATAAATGGGTATATTGCGCTAATTTTTGAACGGTAATTTCTCCGCCTTGAACTTGAACTAAATGCCAAAAAATAGAACGAATTCGTCGAGAACGAGCTTGAATTTTCTGAGAGCGTTCTTGATACCAATCCCAAGCCACCCAGCCGCCAATTCCCAAGGACGGTAAACCTAAGATTAATCCGCCTAAAATAATACTGAGTTTGCTATCAGCCGTTGAATGAGGATTGATCAATTCAGTGGCGATCGCCAATAGACAACCCATGCCAACCGGAACTAATAAACTAGCCGTGATCACCTTCAAGAACTGCATCGTTTTTCCTCCCCACCAGAGAGAGCAGAACACTCATCAAGGCAACAATTACAGGGGAAGATAGAGAACAATCTTTTGATCTTTGATCTCCCGCCTGCCGACCCTAATTTTAAGTGCGTGTTGCTTCCATTAAGCGCGAATAGTAGAAGCGTGTGCCGATCATAGCTTGTCGTTGAATGGAGAAACCATTATCTCTAAAAATTTTAACAATATCTGCTTCTCGATGTTGGTAAGCACGAGTGGTTTTACTCGGCCCTGGAAATAATTCCCCAATTTTTTTGAGAACACTTAAGGCTAAGGTTTTTGGAGCAAAACTCAAAATTACACGAGACTCTGCTAAGGAACACAGATGAGAAATCATCTCAGGAATTTGATCTTGAGGATAATGAATCAAGACATCCAAACAAATCACAGTATGATAGTGACCCTGGAGGGTTTCTAAATCTTGAGCCGTAAAGGTAACGTTTTGGAGCACGCTAAGGCTGTTTTTAGCCCGTTCATAGGCTTCCGCTACCATTTTTTCAGAAATATCACTCCCATACACAACGGCGCCAGCTTCTGCTAAGGGAATACTCAAACTGCCAACCCCACATCCCGCATCACAGATAGTTAAACCGGGTAGGTTTTCATCAGCTTTCAACCAATCTATGACTCGATCAACGGTTTGTTGATGTCCTTGACGGATATCCAGTTGAACTTTATTAACTTGACCATTACCGTAGATTCGTCGCCACCGATCAAATCCTGTGCTATTAAAATAATCCCGAACTACGGTTTTCTCGTCTGCTACACTCATGGTTTGTTTGAAATTAAATTCCGTCCAAACCTTTATTGTAAGGCAAAGAGGCTATGAAGCATGGGAGGGGACAGGATTAACGTCAGTCAAAACGCGCCATAGTAACTCGAACCCCTGATCACTGATAACTGATGACTGATAACTGATTACTGAACACGAACTTCGATAACTGTCCCGTTGAAGTTGTATTCTTTGCCGTCGAGTTCAACAGTAGTACCGACTTTGATTTTGATATTCCCTAAAACCGGGCCATTTTCGGTAATTTGACCTTTTCCTTCTAAGGTCAAAAGCAGGTTATTGTTAAACAAAACGTCAGCAGTGGGGTCAGGAAGGGGTTTCAATGTGCCATTGGGTTGAGTAACGGGGATAATTCTGGGTAAAAATTCTATGTTTTTCAGGGTGACTTGACCATAGGGTTGATTCCGAATAATTAAGTTAGTTTTTTGTCCCGTTTTAAATAATTCTTTGGCGTTACGGCTTTTAAGTCCAACAACCAGAACATCTACTTCCACAGGACGGGTGGTGACACCGACTTGAGCGACAGAACCCGATGTACCCGGGTAAAAGAAAATACCAAAAATTACCAGTAAAATAACGAAAGCAGCACCCAAATCGAGAATGCTAATTTTACCGAAAAGACGGCCTTGAGAATCTAAAATTTTCATAGGATAATTATTGTGATTTTTAGGTAATTGCCCGGAAAAACTCAAGGGAGCAGTGACCCGGAAAATGACTTTGGGTGAAAATGACCCTCAAAAATTTTAAATCTAAAGGCGATAAGAAGCCAAAATGGAAGTAAAGATTCTATTCACCAATGGCCTTAATTCGGGATTGACTCAGAGGTCGTTGCAAAATGGGGTAAGACATCCAGTGAAAATGCCAATATGCTGGTAGTAAGAGAGGGTATTACCCCCCAGGTATCTTAACCCTTATCTTGCCCTAGATGATTTGCGGAGCCTCCACAAGACCCCAGTACCAAACCTGATTCCAGCTAGCCCTAACCCAAACCAGCCCTCTATGTTTATTCCCTCAGTTCGTCAAGCTATCAACCGCCATCCCTTAACCACGACACCGGAAACCCCTGTGGAAGAGGTTATTTTGTTGATGAGCCGTACCGCTTCCCCCTCGGTTTTGATCATTGAACCAACCGATACTCCCCAGCAGAAACCGACGATTGTAGGGATTTTTACAGAACGAGATATTATTCAGTTAAATTCTATTGGAGATTCTCTTAAGGGATTTCCCATTTCTCGAATTATGATTCGGTCATTTATTACCGTTCGAGAATCGGAAATTAATGATATTTTTACAATGATGGGGTTATTAGAAAAACATCAAGTTCAACAAATTCCTATTGTGGATGATCAAGGCGGATTAGTTGGGATCATCAGTCCCAAAAATTGTTTACAACTTTCTTTCCGAGAACGAAGCAAAACATCACGACGTTTACCCGATATTCCTGTAGGAGTTCCTTCCCACCTTCTCGAACATCTTTTTCTGCCTGATCATTTAATTAAATTAAATCAACTGGCTCCCCTACGAACCTCTAAAATTGTTCAGGCGTCTGGGACAGCAACGGTACGGCAATTAACTGAATTAATGTTGCAACATGGTGTGGATGAAGTGGTGATTACTGAACCCGTTTCCTCTAATTCTCCATTAAAACCCGATCAGACTTCTAAACCCAAATCTGAATCTAAATCGGTGGGAATTGTTACCCGTCATGACATTATTTCCATTCAAGCTTTAGGATTGAATCTCAAAACCCTTAACGCCAGTAGTATTTGTAATACCCCGCCTCTAGTTTTGCGATCGCACATTTCCCTAAAAACTGCTTTAATCTTAATGCGGAAATATTATTATCAGCTTCCTATTATTTTAATAGATGATAAAAATAATCCGATTAGTTTAATTTCTCCTCAAACTATTTTGCTGCAAGTGCTTCAACCGAAGTCTATGCACAATATTCTTTTAAATTGGCAGCATCAAGTTCAGGAGACTTCAAAAGTAACTCCTTCTGACTCTGGGTTTGTATCTTGTGAAAATTCATCCTTAAGTAATGAAGCCATTGAAGCTTTAAAATCTCATCAAGAAGGGATTTATAATTGGAATTTAAAAACTAATGAAGTTTTCTATTCTTCTCAATGGAAAGCAATGTTAGGATATCAAGAACATGAAGTTAAAAATATTTTAGAGGAATGGTTAAGTCGGATTCATCCTGAAGATTTGAATCGAGTTAAAGTTGCTTTAAAGGATTATTTCTCTCAAAAAAATCATGAATATCTGACAGAATATCGCATCCGGTGTAAAGATGGTCAATATAAATCGGTACTCAATCGAGGTCAAGGATTTTGGAGTGAACAAGGAGAACCCCTACGCTTAATTGGAACTCAAATTGATTTAACCTCTTCCCTGTTAGAAAAGACTTCATCCCCTCCTCCCCCGCCTAATCAAACGGTTGATGATAATACCATTGATCGCTTAAAATCCGTAGTTTTTAAAACGGATATTCAAGGAAATTGGACATTTTTAAATTCAGCTTGGACACCGTTAACGGGTTTAACCGTAGAAAATAGTTTAGGGACATCATTTTTAAACTATATTTATTCTCAAGATCGGACAAAAGCCAGTCAATGGTTTGAATCTTTAATGTTAGGTCGCTCCAAATCGAGTCAACAGGAAGTCCGGCTTTTAGTATTTAATATTAAAGAACAACAACGTACCGGACAGCGTTCTCAACCGACTACTCGACGGATTTTAATTTCAGCGCAATTAATCCTAGATACACAGCAACAGATTACAGGACTTATCGGAACGTTACATGATATTACAGAACAGTTTCAAGAATTAGATCAATTAAGAGAACGAGAAGTTTTAATTCGTCAATTTTATGAAATTACCCTAGGCAGTAATCGTGATTTTGAAACCCGAATTAATGCTATTTTAAGCATGGGTTGTCATCGATTTGGGATGGATATTGGATTACTGGGACGAGTTTTTGCAGATCGGTATGAAGTCATTTCTTCCTATTTAAGTGATGATTTTCCCTTTGGATTTGCCAAGGGAGATACTTTAGCCATTGAACAAACCTTTGAATGGGAAGCGTTAAAAACCGAAGAAGTGGTTTGTTTAGAATCTATTAAACAGTCAACCTGGAAAGATCATCCTGCTTATCAAACGCGACGCTTAGAAGCTTATATTGGCATCCGAGTAATGTTAGGAGGAAGAATTTATGGAACGTTGAGTTTTATGAGTCGTCACTCACGAGCACCCTTTCAAAGCTTAGATTTAGAGATTATTAAATTAATGGCAAATTATATCGGCCATGAGATTGCACGAGAAAAATCTCAAGAAATTCTTCAACAACAAAATCAACATTTATTATTACTGAAACAAATCACCCATAAAGTTCGTTCTAAATTAGAAACTCAAGAAATTTTTCAAACCACAGCGACCCAAATTGGTCGAGTTTTCGGAGTCAATCGTTGTTCTATTTATACTTATCGATCTGATCCCTATTCTCACTTATCCTGTGTCGCAGAATATCTGGAATCTGGCTATGATTCAACCTTGAATTTTGAAATTTCTGTCACCTATAATCCCTATATTGAAAAACTCTTAGCGGAAGATGCCGCCATCGCTTCTGTTGATGTTTTTACCGAACCTTTATTAGAATCTTCTTCCCCCATGTGTCGGCGCATGGGATTAAAATCCATGTTAGCGGTTCGTACTTCCTATCAAGGGGATGCTAATGGCATTATTATGCTGCATCAATGCGATAAAATGCGCCAATGGATACCTGAAGAAATTGAATTTTTAGAAGATGTTGCGAATCAAGTGGGATTAACCTTAGCCCAAGCTAAACTGTTAGAAGTAGAAGTCCAAAATCGTCAACAATTAGCCGAACAAAATAAAGCCTTAGAAGAAGCAAGATTAGCCGCTGAAGTTGCCAGTCGGGCTAAAAGTGACTTTTTAGCCACCATGAGTCATGAAATTCGCACGCCGATGAATGCGGTGATTGGGATGACGGGGTTATTATTAGATATGAATTTAACGCCTGAACAACAGGATTTTGTAGAAACTATTCGTACCAGTGGGGATGCGTTACTCACGATTATTAATGATATTTTAGATTTTTCTAAGATTGAATCCGGTAAATTAGATTTAGAACAAAATCCCTTTAAACTTCGAGATTGTTTGGAAGAATCCCTAGAATTACTTTCAGCAAAAGCTGCGGAAAAAGGAATTGAAATTGCTTATTTAATTGATCCTTCTACCCCGCAAATGATTTTAGGAGATGTCACAAGACTGCGCCAAGTTTTAGTCAATTTACTCAGTAATGCAGTTAAATTTACCGCCGAAGGAGAGGTGGTCGTGATGGTGAAAGCTGCGGAAGTGAAAAATACTCCGATTAACCTCACTCCTACTCCAACAATTGCTCACAAAATTTATGATATTCAGTTTGCGGTTAAGGATACGGGTATTGGCATTCCGCCTGATCGTATGGATCGTTTATTTAAAGCTTTTTCTCAAGTGGATGCGTCCACTACTCGTCAGTATGGAGGTACGGGTTTAGGATTAGCAATTAGTCAACGGTTATGTGCATTAATGGGCGGACAAATGTGGGTAGTCAGCCGAGCTTTATCCAATTCTAACACTGAAACTCAACCCTTAATGTCTACAATAAGCGGGAATCCTCCAGAGGATTTTGTTGAGACGTTAGAGTTAGATTCGGGGTCAACATTTTACTTTACCATTCGGGCTGAAGGTATCCCCAATGTTGAAACAGATGAACTCTCTAATTTCCTGGCTGGGAAGCGTTTATTAATTGTTGAAAATCATGGTATTAATCAAACGGTTTTAATTCGACAAGCAAAATCTTGGGGGATGATTCCTGTTTCTGTTAAAACCGGACAGGAAGCCCTGAATGTCTTAAAAAAGAATCCTGATTTTAATTTAGTTATTTTAGGGATGAATTTACCGGATGTTGATGGCATTACCCTGGCTCAAAAAATTCGAGATTGGGAACGGGACAATGCCGAAATTTTCCAGGAACAAAAACCTCTGAATATTACGTTCTTTAATTATGTCGTGAATACCGATCTCGTTAAACAAGTCGAAACTACTCAAATTAATTGTGCTGGTTTTATTAATAAACCTCTGAAACAATCGCAATTTTATAATACATTAATTCAAATTTTCAGCCAATCCCTTGAAGGCGTTTTTAAATCTTCTGCTAAATCCTTTGGCGCGGGCTCACCTAATTTATTATCGCCTCCAACGCCCAATAGTTTACGAATTCTCCTAGCTGAAGATCATGTCGTTAACCAAAAAGTTGCCATTCAAATGTTACAACGATTGGGTTATCGGGCTGATATTGCTGGGAATGGATTAGAGGTTTTAGAAGCTTTAAATCGTCAATATTATGATGTCATTTTGATGGATGTTCAAATGCCGTTAATGGATGGATTAGAAACGGCTCGTCGGATTTGTCAGGACTATGCAGAAAGTCCCGAAAATCGCCCCCCTAAACCTTGGATTATTGCTATGACAGCGAATGCGATGCAAGGCGATCGAGAAATGTGTTTAGCCGCAGGAATGAATGATTATATTACTAAACCTGTGCGGCGGGAAGAACTGGCAAAAGCTTTATCTAAATGTCAACCGTTCTCTCCTGAAAATAGCCATGAATCTCCAATCAATTCATCGGACTTTACTCTCAATGGATCTTCTAATTCTCCAAAAGAAAAAGAAGGTAACACGAATGGAAATCAACCCTTAGAAAAATCTCTGATCCCTCCAGATTTTGTCGCTTTGGACTCTTCCGCCATCGATCAACAAGTGTTGAAAAATCTCCGAGAATATGATGATGAGGATGATCCCTTTGTTAATACATTAATTCAGGATTATTTAGCGGATGCGCCTGAAAAAATTGATCAAATTCAAACGGCGATCAAAACTCAAGATATACAAGGATTAAAAGAAGCTGCTCATACCTTAAAATCCAGTAGTGCTCAATTAGGTGCGATCACATTTTCTGAGTTATGCAAAGAGTTAGAATATATGGGACGGGTTGGTATGGCCGCAGAAAATGGCTCTAGGACTGAATGTTTTACATCAGGAAGTGCGGCGGCGGGCTTCTTAAAGATGGAAACAGAATGGTTACGAGTCAAAGCGGCTTTAGAACAAGAATTAGCCAGGGAAGCCATCGGAATCCAAAATTAAGAAGGATTGATTGGGGTAAAATAACTATTGACGGTTTTCCCTTCATTTTTAATTCTAAGTATGATTCCTGTGATTCTGGCTGGTGGAAAAGGTGAACGGTTTTGGCCCCTGAGTCGGAAACATCGACCCAAACAATTTTTGAGTTTAGATGGGAGTGGCATTAGTTTATTACAAGCAACCGCAGAACGGTTATTACCCTTAACCGATAGTTGGGATGGGTTATGGGTTGTTACCTCGGCTTTATTAGAGGCGGGGGTTCAAACTCAATTACCCCAATTACCTCACGCCAATATTTTAGCAGAACCGGAAGGACGAGACACCGCCCCCGCCTTGGCTTGGACAACTTTAGAAGTCGCAAAACGCTATGGAGAAAATGCGGTTGTTGGGTTCTTTCCGGCGGATCATTGGATCGCGGAACCGGAAAAATTTCGCCAAACTTTAAAAGCCTCAGAAGAATTAGCAAAAACCCAAGATGCGATCGTGACATTAGGGGTAAAACCCACCTATCCTTCAACGGGATATGGTTATATTGAACAGGGAGAAAATATTGGAAATTTTGCAGGATTTCCGGCTTATAAAGTGGCTCGATTTACGGAAAAACCGAATCGAGAAACCGCAGAAGAATTTTTAGAAACGGGACGATTTAGTTGGAATGGAGGGATTTTTGTTTTCCGTGTGGGTGTCGTTTTAAAAGAACTCAAAACTTATGTTCCTGAATTAGTGAGTGCGTTAGAAGCAAAAGGAAAAGAGGCTTATCCTGAATTAAAAAAAATTAGTATTGATTACGCTTTAATGGAAAAAACACAAAAAGCCTGTGTTTTACCCGTTGAATTTGGATGGGATGATTTAGGAGATTGGAATGGATTAGAACGATTATTGGGAGGAGATAAACCTAATGTAGAACTTGTTAAACACGTTGGTTTAGATACGAAAGGGACAATTTTATTTAGCTCTAGTGATGAAGATGTGGTGGTAACATTAGGGATCGAAGATTTAGTCATTGTTCGAGATGGAAATGTTACCTTGATTGCAAAAAAAGACCGGACTCAAGATATTAAACAGGTGTTAAAAACCCTAGGAGATGACTCAGAATATCAGAATCTATTGTAATGATTCAAAAGCCATGACGAGGTTTTTACCCCGTTATGCCTTTATTTCTGTTTAAGTAATATGAAATCTTTAAATGTTGGCTACAAATCCCCCCTGTAGAGACGTTGCATGCAACGTCTCTACAGGGTTAGGCGCGATCATCTGTAGCATCTATAATGGGATTTCATATAACGATAGTTTTATACAGTTGATTTAGATATTTTTCAACCTCTGGAGGTTTTGCGGTAAACTGGATATAAAATGATCCAGATTCAGCCGATTTTTCTAGGACTTTTGCATAAATATCATCACTCCATTGTTCTGATTCTAATTTCATATTAATCTTTAAATTTGCTAACACTTCAGGAATAATATCATTATTAACTTCAGTAACAATTAAACCCCTTTTTTCTGATAATTCAACTAAACTTCCCATTAATAAACTTTCACCAATATGTTTACCTTCTAAAATCGAATATTGTAAAACAATCGGTGTGGGAAGCGGATAAAAATTTTCTTCTTCCTTAGAGATAAATAAATTATATTGTGCCGTAATTCCTCCGACTTCATAAATGGTAATCGGTTTTTTTACTCCTTTGGGTTGAACCAATTTTTGATTATCAATTTTAACGATATCTTCCCCTGCTTCCTTTAAGGTCATTTCAGAAATTAAAATTTGTCCCCCCGTTGTATAGGATTCAACGCGATAAGCTAAATTCACTTGATTCCCGACAACGCCGTATTTTGTCCGTTTTTCTGACCCAATATTTCCAACCACAACTTCCCCCGTATTAATCCCAATTCCCATATCTAAAGGAGACAAATCCCACTGTTTTAATTTTTCATTAACTTTCTGCATCGCTAATTGCATCGCCACCGCACAAGCAATTGCTCGTTGAGCATCATCTTCTCGCAAGGTGGGCGCCCCAAATAACACTAAAATTCCATCCCCCATAAACTCATCAATCGTGCCTTGATAAGCGGTAATAACATCCGCCATTGAAGATAAATAGAAATTTAAAATTTTGACGACTTCTTCCGGTTGTAACCGTTCAGACAAAGCGGTAAAACCCCGTAAATCCGAGGTTAAAATAGTAATTTTTCGTCGTTCTCCTCCCAGTTTTAACCCTTCGGGTTTTTCGAGTAAATTAGAAACAATTTCAGCACTTAAATAACGGCCAAAAATATTGCGAATATCCGCCGCAGAACGAGCAATATAAGCGGTAATGGCAATGGCTGAACCCGCTAATGCTAAAAAGGGAGGAACAACGGGAATCCACCATCCATTAATAAACAAAAGATAGGTACTTCCGAGTAACACTCCCGTTGCTAAAATCGAAATCAAAACCTGTCGTGCAATTAATAATTTAACTTTAGCCGTCGCTCTAAATTTCCAAGTTAAAATTGCCCCAGTTCCTGACCAGAGAAAGATCCAAATCCATTCTAAGGGGTCAGGAAGGGTTTGAATTAAAGGACGATGATCTAAGGCTGTACTCATAATTTGACTAGCAACATGAGCATGAATTTCTACCCCAGACATTCTTTCGTTAGCAGATAAGGTGTAGGGCGTTGACATTAAATCTTTGAAGCTTTCCCCTATAGATCCAATTAAAATAATCCGATTTTCTCCCCAATCTTTAGGAAGTTTATCGGTTAAAATATCTTGAAAGGAAACCGTTTCAAAACTTTGATTAGACCCTCGATAATTTAAAAACACTTGATACCCTCCAGCATCGGCTCGGATATAACCGCCATCGTTTTTGGCAAAGGGTTTAAATACGGTTTCGTTGAACTTCCACCAATTATTGGTTCCTTCTACTATTTCAGGTGAAATCCCTTTAGAATCTAAATAAAACATCGCCAAAAATAATCCTAAACTGTAAACCGCTTGTTTTTGATCATTTTTGACGACTAACAAAGCCCGCCGAATAATATTATCTTCATCTAAAATTAAATCATTGGCAGCGACTCGATTTTTTTCTTTTAAAATGGGAGGAGCCGCCACAGATTCTAAGGATTCATCTCCGACAACTTTTTCAATTCCAATTAAATTAGGAGTCTGTGCAAAAAGTTGAAGCAACCGAGCATGACCGGGTTCAAACGGTAAATCTCGATAAATATCTAACCCGATGGCTGTGGGTTTCATGGCGACTAATTTTTGGATTAAGTCAGCATAAATTTCATCGGGAACGTAACCCTGACCAATATATTTCATATCCGCTTCATCTAACCCCACAATTGCAATCCGTTGATCACGAGGTTCCGGGGGACGCAAGCGCATATATTGGTCATAAACTGACCATTCCCAAGCTTGTAAAAGACCAGAAAAACGCAGCAGAATTACAAGACCCGCCATGACTGGAGTTGTAATCCAAACGCCACGCCACTCCCACACCAATTGTTGAATATTTGCTCTCATAGAGCCTATTTTAGCGTGTATATTGTAGGGTTTATTGGGCAGATTGCTCTTCAGAATTGCTGACTGTAGGTTCAGGTGCAAAAGGAGCTTCTATAATCGATGCTTCTATTTTAATAGAATTGAGTAAACTTTTCCATTCTTCTTGTTGATCCTCTCGCAACTGAGCTAGGCTCATTAATGTGTCTTGCCAGATGTTTTCACGGGCATAAATTTCTACCTTTTTTAATAGATTTTGGGTTTGTTCTAATTCATCTTTTAGCGTGGGTGTAAGCTCATTTCGCTGAATATAAACCCCTACAAAATCTTCTGTTGGCCCTAATGGATTTGAAAGATCACAAGTAACTGCAAATGTCCATTGATATTTAATTCCTGGTTCTAAGGTTACAGTCTCAGGTAATGGGATTTTCACAATACTAGGTTCTGAAGGGAGTTGAACATTTGTCTTGTAAACAGAAACATATTTATTTTTATTGGGGTTATAGATTAACTCAAATTCACCTTTTAATCCTTGGGATTGATTAAGTTTAGGAATGTAAACAAAAAAGGTTGGGTTAGCAGAAACGGTTGAGGTATTTTTACTAGGTACTAAAGCGGTCAATTTTGTATTATCTAACCCACAACTATTTCCTCGTGTTCCTCCTCCGGCGGTACTCACTGGCCCATCACCCTTGGGTGCAGGGGGAAATTCTAAACTCATTTGCAGGGGAAAATTGACCCGATTTTTAACTGGAGAAGGAATTGTAGCTAGACTCACTGTAACAGGCAACATCATGCCTAAAATCAGACTCAAATAACCGACAGACTTGATAACCATGAGATTATGCCTCCTTATGCCCATGAAGATGATCATAATTTGCTGGAGTACGAAATTAGCAAATTATGGGGACTTATGCCTCTGAGACTGTCCTAGAGACTGAGAAGTTGCCAAGAGACTCATTTTCTTGATTTAATTGCGAAGTCCTTGCCATTCTCCTTGTAAAGTAAACCCTGACCAATAATAAGGGGGTATCCATTCTGAGGTTTCATTTTGCTGCATTTTAATTTGCGCTTGTCGTAAAGCGGCAATTGGAGATAATTTTTGTTCTAATATTCCTTGATAAAATTTCATCATTAATTGGGAGGTGGCTTGATCATCAACTCTCCATAAACTCACCACCACTCGACTCGCACCTGCATACATAAATCCCCTCGTTAAACTTACTAATCCTTCCCCTTTTATTTCCTGTCCTAATCCGGTTTCACAGGCACTTAATACTACTAATTCTACAGGTAAATTTAAGTTAAAAATATCATAGAGTCGTAAAAATCCATTTTGAGATTGTCCGGTTTGATCGACTAAAGAAAATACTAAACCGGATAATTGAGGATTCTCACTATTGAGTAAACCATGAGTGGCAAAATGAATAAAACGATATTGACTCAGTTGAGGACTGGTTGCCGTTTCTCGATTGGCTTTAAAACCAATTTCTTGTAAACTTTCAGTCTCAGGAACTAAGGCAATAATTTGTTTCGCTTCTTCTTGGGTAAAGGGTAAACGATCAAATAAAACACCGGATTCTCTAGCTGAACGTTCTAAGTCGGGGGGAAGGGTTCTAATTGCTTTTGAAACAACCGCTTTTAATCGTTCATCTGTTGAACTAAAGACCGGATCAGCTAATACGGCTAACAGTTTTTCAGCCGGTTTTCGAGTTTGAGTTTCTTGTCGTATAATCCCTAAAACTGAAGCGGAGGGTAACGTGACTAATTCATGATGATTAATTAAAGGGATCGGATCACCTTCGCTGTTTGTTTCTGCTAAAGGAAGGGCAGCAAACGGAATATATTGTAACGCGCCATCGGCAACAATGAGTAATCTTTTATTTTCTAAGGCGGGACTCAAAGGAAAGACCATTTCCCTTAAGGTTTTCCCTGTTTCTTCATAAAGCCCCTGCCGCATTCTTTTACTCGGCAAAATCAAATTTTCTCGAAAGGCTTTAACGCTTATTTTAATCGCATCTTCTCCGGGTAAGTCATAACTTTGAATAGTATTAGAGGTAACAACCCATAAATAACTCCGATCTTTCCCCAGGGAATATTCTAATAAAACGGTATTTTCATCTAATAGTTTTTGAATCTCTGATAAATTTAAGGGCTGAGGTTGCGTTAAGGCAGCATAATGGGGATTATTCTCCCGAATTTCACCTAAAACTTGATTATACTGTTGCAAGAAAGTTTCAATTTCTTGGTTAATTTCCTGTTTTTGAATACTGGTATGGGACTGGCTTAAAAGTTTAATACGTTGTGCTTCTAAAGCGGATAATTTTTGTCTTAAGGTTTGTTTTTTCTCTAAAAGTTGAGGATCGACACCAGAGGTAATTTCTCCTTGAGCTTCTGCTAAAATATCTAATAAAGAGCGGGCTTTGGCTCGTTCACTAATTTGTAACGCTTTTTCATCCCAACCTTGGTTGGGTTGTTGTTGATTGAGTTCCATTAATAAATCAATATAAAATAGATAATAATCCTGTTTAGAGGCTAAGAAAGAAGCCCTTAAATCTTGATTGGCAATTTGTGTTCGCAAGTCTTCAATAATGGTTAAAGCGGTTTCAATTTGAGCGATCGCTTCTTCAAACTTTCCCTGTTTTTGTTTAACTGTTGCGACTCGATATCGAGATAATGCTTCTTTAGGGCGATCGCCGACTTCCTGACGAATCTGTAAGGCTTTGTTATAAAATTCTAAGGATTGATCTAACTTTTCTTGTTGAAAATAAACAAAACCAATATTATTAAAGGTACTTGCTTCTCCTGTGCGATCGCCAATTTTTTGCCACAGCGTTAAGGCTTGATTATAATTGTCTAAAGCGGCTTCTAATTGATTCAAATTAGCATAAACAAACCCAATATTATTTAAGGTTGCTCCTTTTCCTCGCTGAATTTGGATGGCAGAATTATTGCCCAATTTTTGAATCACCTCTTCCCATAAACCTAAAGCTTGTTTATAATGATCAAGGGCGGGTTCAAACTGATTTAACGTCGATTTAACTTGACCAATATTATTTAAAATAGCTGCCACATTCGCCGGATTTCCTAAAGGCTTTACTACAGCTAAGGCTTGATTATAATAATTCAGAGCTTGTTGAAATTCCCCTAAATTAAAATAAACAAAAGCCATTTCATTCAAAGTTGCCAACTCCCCTGTTTTAAAATTAAGAGTTTGCCAGAAAGGAAAAGTTTGATTGAGAGTATCTAAGGCTTTTTGGTATTCCCCTAATTGAGCATAAATTTTAGCAATAGAAATTAAAGTTGTTGCTTGAGTTTGTTGATCTTGGAGGGTTTGAGTTAAAATCAGTAATTGATTATAACAGTTAAGGGCCTGGGGATATTCCCCTAAATTTGCATAAACAGAACATAAAAAATTGCGAGTTATTGATTCTTGCTGAGGATTATTCGCTTCTCGCCATAAACGTAACGTTTTTTCCCACTCTTGAATCGCTTTCCGAAATCCGGCTACTGTTCCTTCTCGATATCCTTTCAATCCTTGATTAAAACTATTTTCTGCGTCAGAATTAGAATTAAGAATTTGTGCGGATTGCCATTGTTGTGCGATCGCAGGTAAAACTATTCCTGAAGCCAAAAAAGATGCCAGAATCAGGATACAAAACCAAACTCTGAAAAATTTATTTTTGCTTCTGAGTTTAGGTATCATTACTTAATTCCTACTTTAATCCCAGTGCTTAGGATTCAGCTTTAGTGATAATTTTAGCTGACTCAGTATCCGAATTACTAAAATTTAAAATTTTCTCATTCTTCTCTTAACCTATGTTCATCCTTCCAATTGTGTCTCGGTTGTTTAATTTTCTTCAATTTTCTCGTGATTGGAGACAAATTTTTATCAGTTTAATCACCGGATTTTGTTTGTTTTTAACGGTGGGACTTTTCCAACAATCTACCGTTGCTCAAGTTAATCTTGCCATTATTCAAGAAATTTTAGATGGGGATCAAGTTTTTATTCAAGATAATCAAGCCAAAGTAGAAGATAAAGCAGACTTTGGGCAAATTGTTTTAACGAAAGTATCTCGCGCTGGAGTTTTATTTAATAATGGTGCTGCGGGACGCATGGATTCTAATTCCGTTGTTACCGTCGGTCAATGTGTAGAAATAAAACAAGGAAAAATTCTCGTCAGTGGCCCTGTTAATGGATGTATTGCCGGGTTTACTGTTGGAGTTGAAGGAACAATTTATGTCCTAGAAACGATGGATGGAAATACAGGGGATATTAAAGTTTTGGAAGGAACTGTAGAGGTGAGTTCTAACACGGGAAGTGGAGAACCTGTACAAGTCAAGGAAGGGGAAAAAGTATCGGTTTTACAAGGAATTTTAAGCGAAGTTATTCCCATGACCCCTGAAGAAATTGCCTCTATTTTATCCGGTCGATTATTCTCAGGATTTACGATTCCTGTAACTCCTGAAGGAGCATTATATTCTCTGTGTTCTCGTCTTTTACCTGGATTTAGTTGTTCGACAACCGGAATTCCCACACCTTCAATTCCGACCCCTCCTGTTCCTGTTCCAATTCCCCGTTTACCCTTCTAAATTAAAGAGTTTAACGCAATTGTAAACCCTGGAACAATTTCCTCTCCTGTTAACGTTGCGGTTGCGGGATATTGAGTAATTGAACTATCGCCACGATACACCCAAGCTTGTTGATTTTGACGGTCAATTAACCACCCCAACCGCACCCCATTTTCAATATATTCTGTCATTTTTTCTTGGCATTTTTTTAAACTATCGGTTTTAGAGCGAATTTCTATGACAAAATCGGGTACTAAATTTAAAAATTCATCTTCTCCTTCATCCCATCCTACGGGTAAACGTCCTTGAGCTACAAACGCTACATCAGGGGAACGAATGGCTCCATTGGGGAGTTTAAATCCGGTACTGGATGCAAAAACTTCTCCTAAATTTTCACGTTCTACCCAGATTGCTAAATAAGCGATTGCTTTCGCTTCCCGATTTCCTGAAATACCACCTGTAGGAGCCATAGTAACTAACGTTCCATCTGCATTGCGTTCAAAGCGTAAATTGGGATTTTGAGAACTAATTTCCATTAATTCTTGATCAGTTATTGTATATAAAGATGATACCACAATATTAACTTTCCTCAAAATATTTTGTTTAATTTATTATAGCCATTAATTCAGAATTAAGCTAATCGTTCGTTATTTTTTGATCTAAAAAATTAACCCAAACACTGATAACTGGTACAGACGCGCCTTGGCGGAGCCATGCCGTAAGGCTTTTGGCGCGTCTCTACACTGATAACTGATAACTGATAACTGATAACTGATTAAGCCGCGATTAAACCACTATGAATTAATAGAGGTTTTGTACTCGGTTCCCGTCCTCGGAAGGCTTTAAAGACTTCCATCGGATGTAAACTTCCCCCTAATGCTAACACCGTATCTCGGAAGCGTTTTCCTGTTTCAGAAATAGCTTGTTCATCTTCTAATCCCGCTTCTTCAAAAGCAGCAAAAGCATCAGCACTCAAGACTTCTGCCCATTTATAACTGTAATATCCGGCAGAATAACCGCCTGCAAAAATATGACCAAAGGCACATAAAAAAGCATCTTCCGGTAGCGGTTTAATAATCATTGTATTCTCGGCAATGCGGTTACGAACATCACTAATGGTTTCACTTCCTCCCGGTTGATAACGATGATGTAATTCAATATCTACGAACCCAAAATGCAGTTGTCTTAGCATTCCCATTCCACTCATATAGGTTTTAGCCGCTAACAACTTTTGATAATAATGTTCGGGTAAAATTTCTCCGGTTTGATAATGTTTTGCCATGCCAAATAATGTGGCTTGATCATAACACCAATTTTCCATAAATTGGCTGGGTAATTCCACCGCATCCCATTCCACATTATTAATACCAGCAGCCCCGGCATAGTCAACTGTTGTTAACATATGTTGTAACCCGTGACCAAATTCATGAAATAACGTTTCTACTTCTGTAAACGTCATTAAACTGGGTTTATCCTCAACGGGAGGGGTTTGATTACATTGTAAATAAGCCACAGGTAATCGCACTTTTGTTTCGTTATTTTCCACGAATTTAGCGCGAGTAATACATTCATCCATCCAAGCTCCACCCCGTTTTTCGGCGGGACGACTATAGGGATCTAAATAGAAGTAAGCCAGGGGATTTCCGCTTTCATTAGCGACTTGAAAATAGCGGACATCTTCATGCCAAATTGGCGCTTGACCATCGGCTGAAGTAATCACAATTCCAAAAATCCGATGAACTAATCCAAATAACCCATCTAACACTTGCGGTAAGGCAAAATAAGGCCGTAATTCTTCATCCGTAAAGGCGAATTTTTCTTCCCGTTGTCGTTCTGACCAAAAGGCAATATCCCAATGTTGTAAATTCTGAGCTTCTTCGGCTCCTTTTGAGGCTGCAAAAGCCTTTAAATCCTCAAATTCCTGTTGCGCCGAATCATAACTGACAATGCGTAATTCTTCTAATAACGCTTCCACTGCTGCCACATTCGGAGCCATTTTACTGGCTAAACTCAGTTCAGCATAGCTCTTGAAACCTAGAATACTAGCTTTCTGTTTTTTAAGTTCTAAAATCCGTTCAATTAAAGGAAAGTTATCTAAATCTCCACTAGAAGCCCGACTAATATAACCTCGATAAACTTTTTCGCGTAAATCTCTCCTCTGACTATATTTTAAGAAGGGGCCAAAACTGGGAGCATCTAAGGTAATTCGCCAGGGGCCATTTTCCGAGGTGGCAGTTTCTGAGCCTTCTGTACGGGCAGCTTGAGCCGCCAAACTGAGTAAACTGGGGGGTAAACCTGCAATTTCTTCCGGCGTTGTTAAGGTTAAACTAAAGGCTTTTGTCGCGTCTAAAACATGATTAGAAAATTGAGTGGAAAGGTCAGCTAATTCTAATTGAATGGCATTAAAACGATCCCGTTCTTCTCCTTCTAATCCAACACCCGATAATTCAGCATCTCGCAGGGCTGTATTAATAATCCGTTGTTGAGCCGAATCTAATTGATCCCATTCATCGCTATTTTTTAACTGTTTAAAAGCATGATAAATGGCTTGACTTTGATTCAATTTATTGATAAACTTAACAACATTGGGTTGAACAGTTGCATGGGCAGTTCTCAATTCCGGGCTATTTTTTACACCCATTAAATGCCCAACAATTCCCCAACTCCACGTTAACCGTTCTTGTAATGTTTGTAGGGGTTCGACTAATTCTGTCCAGGTTGGTTTTACCTGGGTTTCTAAGGTAACGAGATCCTGTTCCAATTCCGTTAACAGTTGCGTTATTCCTGGAACAACGTGCTCCGGTGTAATCTGTTCAAAAGGGGGTAATCCCTGCCCCATCAGTAGGGGGTTTTCTGGGGTTGTTAGACTCATACTTCTGTTTTCTTTCATTTAGGGGGTCAAATACCTTATATGGTAAACAGAAACCCGATTTCTAGCTAGTCCCCCAAGGATTTTTTTATTCCAAAACACCGATTTTTGCCAATATCCGCTACAGTCTGTTAAAACCACCAGCACCACAATTTCCGTTTTCCATTGGGTCGAATTGTCCGCCAATTCAATTTAGCCATGGCTAATTGTTCATCACTGACAATTGCATGGGTGAGATTAGCACCACGGAGGTTCACACCCCGCAAATTCGCTCGATTTAAGCAAGCCTCTCTGAGATTAGCACCGCGTAAATCAGCCCGTTCTAAATTAGCATTACTTAAATAAGCTTTAACTAATTGAGCATTCCGAAAATTCACCTCTGTTAATCTAGCGCGACCAAAATTTGCCTCTGTTAAATTAGCTCCTTGAAAATTGCTATTACTTAAACGGGATTCATAAAAATTAGTCCCCGAAAAATCAAAATTTTCTAAATTCAAACCGCTTAATTCACAGTCTGCAAAATCCCGTCTTCCTTTAACATAGGCAGTCTTTAATGTATTTTCAGTCCATTTGGGTGTTGTCGGGGGAAGACTGCTTTTAGTATTATTAGAAACCGTGTCATAAATCATGGTTCTGGGAGAGCCTTCCGTCGCACTCATGCCACTAACAAAAGAGTTATCATCATAAATATCCGTATCCCCACCCAAATTGCCCTGTTTTTTCTTCGCAACTCGCTGATTTCTGGCTCGAATTTGGGCAGCCATACGCTGTGAAGGTAACATCAACGAGGTATTAGGTTCATTTAAAAAAGTAGATTCATTTGTAGAATTTGTTAATTTTGGGTTAGGAGTCGAGGAGGGTTTTTGCTGCGTTACCATCCCTTCTGCCAACATTCCATAACTCGATTCAGAATCTAAAGCCCGCAGAACATCCTGGGCTGATTGATAGCGATATTGTACAGAAAATTCTAACATCCGTTGCAATATATTGACAAAGAAATCACTCACATCCAAATGGGGAAGCCACATAATTTCCCCCGTTACCGGATTACTTTCAAATGAATTAGGAGACTTTCCAGTCATTAAATAAACACAGGTCATCCCCACCGCATAAATATCACTGGCATAAACTGGACGTAAGGCCATTTGTTCAGGAGGAGCAAACCCCGATGTGCCAATAGCAAAATTAGTAAAAGCAGTTTGTCCCGTTCCCATCATCGTTGCTTGATTGACTTGATCTTTTACGGCTCCAAAGTCAATTAAAACCAAATTTTGATCAATTCGCCGTCGTAAAATATTAGCAGGTTTAATATCTCGATGAATAACTTCTTGACTGTGAATATAATTCAACAAGGGTAAAATTTCTCGCAGGAATTTTTTGGCTTGTGCCTCATTAAAAACTCCTTTTTCTTTGACTTCTTGTTTTAAAGTATAACCATCAATATATTCTTGTACTAGATAAAATTGTTTTCCCCCAACAAAATAATCGATCAGGCGAGGAACTTGAGGATGATCACCAATTTTACCGAGGGTTTTAGCTTCCCGTTGAAATAACTCTCGCGCCATTTCTAAAATTCGGGCTGAGGTAGCAGTCGGACGCAGTTGTTTAACCACACAACTCGGACGTCCAGGTAACGACAGATCCTGAGCCAGAAAGGTTGCTCCAAACCCCCCTTTTCCCAAGGGTTGAATCACTTTATAGCGATTTCTCAACAACAATTTTGAACCACAAGCCTTACACTTAATGGCATCATCTACATTTTCCGGTTGAGGGCAGGCTGGATTGACACAGTAGCTCATGGTGTTTGAGATTGCTTTGTACCAGTGGACGGAGGACTTGCAAAACCCATACTAATCGAATTAAGCCACATCAAAGAACAACATAGGAGGTTCCTGGGAACTTTGACCTGAATGTAGGCTTGGGCATCACGATTTCAATCGATCTAACTCCCGGATCAAAAAAAGTTTCTTTGTACTTCTATTATCACTCCAGAATCGTTAACTTCCGTATCAGCTTTTCCAACCTATGTAAAGATTGAGTAAAGTCTAGCTATTTTTACCGGAATACAGACTTGACACCAGGATAGCAGTTAGATCGATCAAATGGGTAGTTTGTTGGCTGTTGGCTGTTGACGGTTAGCAGTTGGCGGGTTAGCTGACTCGGTAACTCCGATCTTCTGTAACAATAAACTAGGAACATTGAAAGCAAACAACGATGCGTATCTCTTTAAATTGGTTGCGAGAACTGGTGGATATCCCGATGACCCCCCAAGAGTTGGCAGAAACCCTTACGGTGGCGGGATTTGAAGTTGAAGATATAGAAGATTGGCGTTCCTGGGCCGATGGGGTTGTCCTGGGAAAAATTCTACAAGCTGAACAACATCCCAATGCGGATAAATTAAGAGTGTGTCAAGTGGATATTGGGGCTTCTGAACCCCTGAATATTGTTTGTGGGGCACCCAATGCAGCAGCAGGAATGGTGGTGGCTGTAGCAACCCTGGGAACTTATTTACCTAAAATTGATTTAACGCTGAAAAAAACAAAATTGCGGGGGGTTCCCTCTGAAGGAATGATTTGTTCCTTAGCGGAATTAGGCTTAGAAAAAGACTCTTCAGGAATTCACAGTTTTGACCTGGAAAACCCGATTTTAGGCAGTGATGTTAGACCGTTATTAGGCTTAGATGATGTAATTTTAGATGTCACCGCAACGGCGAACCGGGCGGATGGCTTAAGTATGGTGGGAATTGCCCGTGAAATTGCGGCTTTAACTGGGGCTAATTTAAGAATTCCTGAAGCGGCTGGAGTATTAATTGAACAGTCGAAACAATCTCAATCCTTATCGATTAAAATTGCTGATAAACAAGCTTGTCCGATCTATATTGGGACAATGATTGAAGGAGTAAAAATTGCCCCGTCTCCTGATTGGTTACAACGACGATTACAAGCGGCGGGTGTTCGTCCGATTAATAATGTTGTCGATGTCACCAATTATATTTTATTGGAATGGGGACAACCGCTTCATGCTTTTGATTTAGATCGTCTTAAACAAGTGACTTCCTCTCCCAATTTAACCCTGGGGGTGCGTTTTTCTCAACCCGATGAATCGATTAAAACTTTAGATGGTCAAACCCGGAAATTACAAGACCAAAATCTATTAATTACGGCTAATGATTATCCCGTAGCTTTAGCCGGAGTCATGGGAGGGGAAGAAACGGAAGTTTTTGAACAAACCCAGAATTTACTGTTAGAAGCGGCTATTTTTGCACCGATAGCTATTCGTCGTTCTGCACGGGCGCAAGGTTTACGCAGTGAATCTTCTACCCGTTATGAACGAGGGGTAAATCAAGCTGAATTAGCGTTAGCTTGTCGGCGGGCTATTGTATTATTAAAAGAGTTAGCTTCTGGCACTCCAACTCGTCAAGAAACTGATAGTAGTGGCATAGAATTACAGAGTCCTGAAATCTCCTTAAGATTAGATCGAATTAATCAGGTTTTAGGACAACTGAAACGGGGACAAGGAACCGCAGCCGAATCCTATTTATTACCGGAAGAAGTGGAAGGAATTCTGACGGCTTTGGGTTGTGGATTAGTCAGAGAGAAAAATAGTGATTCTGTGGCTTGGAAAGTTACAGTTCCTCCCTATCGTTATCGAGATTTGGAACGGGAAATTGATTTAATTGAAGAAGTTGCCCGTCTCTACGGATATGATAATTTCTGTGAAACTTTACCCAGTCAAGGGGTATGTGGTTATCTTCCCTTAGAACAGTTAGCAACCCGACAAATTCGGGCGACTTTCCGAGGGGAAGGATTAACCGAATTAATGCACTATTCTTTAGTGAAAACAGAGGGGGATAATCAAGTTGTTTTGGATAACCCTTTGTTTGTGGAATATTCTGCATTACGCACGGAAATGTTAACGGGGTTAATTGATGCCTTTGTTTATAATTTACAAAATGGTAATGGGCCGTTAAATGGCTTTGAAATCGGTCGAATTTTCTGGAAAGAAGCAGATAAATATAAAGAACAAGATGCTTTAGCGGGTATTATGGGAGGCGATCGCAGTTTTGGGCGTTGGGTTCGCAGTGGTCAAGATCAACCGATGACTTGGTTTGAAGCCAAAGGCATTTTAGAAGCCGTATTTCAGCGCTTAAATTTAACCGTTGAATATAAACCGGAATCAACAATAGAACAGTTACACCCTGGACGTACCGCTTCTTTATGGTTACAAGGAAAACGCTTAGGAATTTTCGGACAACTCCATCCTCAATTGTGTCAAAAACAGGATTTACCGAATCAAGTTTATGCCTTTGAATTTCAGTTATCAATATTATTAGAGGCGATGAACCGTCCTTCTAATTTAGTTCGGAAATTCAAACCTTTTTCAACATTCCCAGCATCAGATCGAGATATTGCCTTTTTCGTCCCCATCGAAGTTCCCGTGTCCGAACTGGAACGCTGTATTACCAAAGCCGCAGGAAATCTATTAGAATCGGTGGAAGTTTTTGATGAATATCGGGGTAAAAATGTCCCGGAAGGTCAACGCAGTTTGGCGTTTCGTTTAGTTTACCGGGTGAGCGATCGCACGTTAACTGATACGGATATTGACCCTTTACAACAAAAAGTTCGAGATGCTTTAGTTCAGCAATTTAACGTTAATCTCAGAAGTTAGGTGTCTGTCCTGGGGGCGGGGGGAC
>NZ_JADEWU010000045.1:0-46900 GCF_015207485.1 Planktothrix mougeotii LEGE 06226 | reverse complement strand
GGCAGGTTCTTACGTGTTACTCACCCGTCCGCCACTAAAGTATTGCTACTTCCGTTCGACTTGCATGTGTTAAGCAGACCGCCAGCGTTCATCCTGAGCCAGGATCAAACTCTCCATTTTGAAGAATCTGTTTTTTTGGCTCTAAAACTTGTTTCTCAAAGTTTTAGAATTTTTTGCTTTTTCAGAAAGTTTGTGTTAAACTCCCCGATTAAGAAGAAATTCTTAAAGACGAGATTATAGAATGTGCTAACTTGGCTTTCAAACTCTTTAGTTGTCCAGGTTCGGCGTGCCGTCTTTGTTTTTCGACACTCTTATTAATCTAGCAGCCTTTCTTGGCTGTGTCAACCCTTTGGGGGATTTTTTTATATTTGTTATAGTTATCGATTATAGTAGCTGATATGAATTTGGTTTATATGTACCTCAAACACTGATACAGCTTGGATGACAGTTCAGATTGATCCGTTAAAAGTTCTTATATATATAGATATGACTTGAGGATAGAGCCGTTGAATCTTTTAGAGAGTGCTGTTAGGAGTTGCGTCAGTCCTGAAGGATTTATGTCTGTGTCTGAGGATGCCCATTTCAAGCTACAGTAAGAAACGTTGCTCAAGCGGTCAGCATGATTGAAGTCGAGAAGTTGTGTAAAACCTATGGTTCTACTGTGGCGCTGCGGGATGTTTCCTTTGCGGTGGAGCCGGGGGCAATTTTGGGATTTTTAGGGCCTAATGGGGCGGGTAAAACAACCACCCTGCGAATTTTATCAGCCTATCTTCCCGCAACGAGTGGAACGGCGAGAATTGCTGGGTTTGATGTCCACGAACAATCAATGGATGTGCGGCAACGGATTGGGTATTTACCGGAAAATCCGCCCTTATATCCTGATATGACGGTTGAAGGATATTTGCATTTTGTTGCACAGATTAAACGAGTTGTCGCTGGTGATCGCAAAACCAATGTAGAAACGGCGATGGCAAAATGTGGATTATTAGAACGACGAAAATCTTTAATTCGGAAATTATCAAAAGGCTATCGACAACGGGTTGGAATTGCTCAAGCGATTGTTCATGATCCGCCTGTGATTGTATTAGATGAACCCACGGTAGGACTAGATCCTCGGCAAATTATTGAAGTTCGGAATTTAATTAAAAGTTTAGCGGGAAGTCATACGATTGTTTTATCAACTCATATTTTACCGGAAGTGAGTATGACTTGTAGCCAAGTTGCCATTATTAATCGAGGTCAAATTGTGGCAACGGGAACACCAGAAACCTTGATGGAACAGTTAACTGGGGGGTCAGGATATGAAGTAGAAGTTGAGGGGGAAATCACGTCTGAAAAATTAGTTACCTTAAACCAGATATCCGGGGTGAAAGTTGTTGAGCAACTCAAAATTTCAGAAGGAAACAATCGAGAGCAGTTAAGGTTGAGTTGTGAACTGGATCAAGAACCTGCACCTGAAATTCTTGCTGCTTTATTCGCCTTAGATTTAAAAGTGTATGAACTGCGACGAACTCGCGCCACTTTAGAAGATGTATTTTTAGAGTTAACAACCCAAAATCCTCCTGAAAAAACTGAGTTTATAACTGACACCAACTCAGATATGATAACGGATACAGAAACAGAGGGAGACCTGGCTTCAGAACCGGAAAATCTGGAATCTGAAAGACGAGAAGATACTGACTCTCAACCCGAAAATTTAACATCTGACTCGGATAAGTAATAATTATGTTAGTGATGCTGAACAATATTCTGGCAATTTATCGGAAAGAGTTACAGGGGTATTTTGCCTCTCCCTTAGCCTATGCCATTGCAGGAGTTTTTTGGCTGATTACGGGTTACTTTTTTATTGCGATTTTATTGGGGCCAGATGGGTTAATTCAACAGGTTGCTTATCGAGATCAAATGGGAATGACTGAGCCACCAATTGATTTACCTTATGAATTTTTACAAGTCTATTTGCGATTAATTGGAACGTTATCTTTATTTGTATTACCGATGTTATCAATGGGATTATATGCGGAAGAACGCAAACGGGGAACCTTAGAACTATTAGCTACTTCTCCCCTAACAAATTGGGTAGTAGCAACCGGAAAATTATTGGGGGTACTGACCTTTTATTTCACGATGATTTTACCATTGATGGGATTAGAAGCGTTAGCGTTAAGTGCTTCTAACCCGCCTCTTGCACCGCAGGTATTTCTTTTGGCTCATCTAGGGTTAATTTTATTTGCGGCGGGGGTTTTATCCTTGGGAATGTTTATTTCTTCTTTAACGGATAGCACAATTTTATCGGCTGTATTTACCTTTGCCCTGATTTTATTCTTATGGGTTATAGACTTAATTGGAAGCAGTGTAGGGGGAATTTTGGGAGAAGGGTTAAAACATTTGTCTTTGATTTCCAGTTATACTAACTTTATTCGAGGAATTGTTGATAGTAGTAGCATTATTCTATTAGCTAGTTATATTATTGTCGGAATATTTCTGACGGCTCAATCTATTGATGCGTTACGCTTCCAACGAAGTTAATAACTGACTCAGTTCGGAATCTAAATCTATCAAACTTTTTTATCCTGACTCTTGATTAAGTTATGAAAAAAAAACAATTTAAAATCAATAGTAAACTGATTTTATTCCTATTTTGGCTTGGGCCTTGTTTAATCGTGATGGGAATATCGGCGGGTGTTGTGATCGGAAGTTGGGAACCAATTTCCTTAATTTTAATCATTACCGGAGTGGTATTTTTAGGCTTATGGTTTTTGTTTCAAGCTTATTTTAAACCCCAGAATCAATCTCAAACACCTTATTGGAGTCGTCGCTCTACCCAAGCCGGAACAAATGCTTTAGCTTCTACAATTTCTGTTTTGGTTATTTTGGGATTAATCAATTTTATTGCCATTAGAAATAACTGGCGAATTGATTTAACGGAAAATCAACAATTTACGTTATCTCCCCAAACCCAAACTTTAGTAAAAAGCTTTAAACAACCTGTGAAAGTTTGGGTTTTTGACCGAGGGGAAAATCCTCAAACCCAAGAATTATTAGTCAGTTATGAACGCATTGGGGGCAAAAATTTTCAATATGAATTTGTAGACCCCCAAGCTAAACCGGGGCTGGCTCAACAATTTGGGGTACAAGAATTTGGAGAAATTTATTTAGAATCAGGTGAAAAACGCCAACGAGTTAGAAAAGAAGCATTAGAACCGTTAACAGAAATAAAACTAACAAATAATCTTGAACAATTAGTGAGTAACCGCACTCCTAAAGTTTATTTTCTGCAAGGTCATGGAGAACGGCCTTTAACCGAAGGACAAGGAGGATTATCAGAGGCTTTAAATAGTTTAAAAGAAAAGAATTTTATAGCAGAACCGATAAATTTAGCCGAAAAAACAGCAGTTCCAACGGATGCGGATGTGATTATTGTTGCTAGTCCTCAACGAAAATTATTTGAAGGGGAAGTGAAAGCATTAGAAGCTTATTTAGACCAAGGTGGCTCTATTTTATTAATGTTAGACCCACAAACCAATCATGGTTTAGATGATCTATTAGAAAAATGGGGAATTAAAGTTGATACTCGCCTAGCCATTGATGGGTCAGGAAGTGGGCGTTTAGTCGGGTTAGGGCCTACGGTTCCGATTGTGCGAGAATATGGTCAACATCCAATTACGCAAGATTTTGGTAATGGTATTTCGATTTATCCCTATGCTAGTCCCGTTGAAAGTCGCCCCATTGATGGAATTACAGAAAGTCCGTTAATTTGGACAAATGATCAAACTTGGGCTGAAAGTGACCTGAAGAGTCCTGAACTTCAGCTTAACCCCGGAGTTGACCGACAAGGCCCCCTATCTCTGGGTGTGGCCTTAAGTCGTACCCCAAAAAAAGCGGAGGATGCGGCGAATAAACCATCACCGAGTCCAACGCCAACGCCCCAACCTTCCGAGGAAAAACCTGAAGCGCGGTTAGTGGTGTTTGGAAATTCACAATTTGCAACAAATGGATGGTTTGGTCAACAACTCAATGGCGATGTGTTTCTAAATTCAGTGAGTTGGTTAAGCAAGTCTGACCAGGAAACGTTATCCATTCGCCCCAAATTACCCACCAGTCGTCGCCTTGCTATAACTCCAACTTTAGGACAAACTCTCAGTTGGTTAGGGTTAGTTGTTCTCCCTTTATTTGGATTTGGAATGGCGGTGTTTTTATGGTGGAAAAGACGGTAAATCTAGGTGTAGAAACCGGGTTTCTATACTAACGCGAGAAACCCGGTGTCTGGTTGAAAAGTAGTTTAATGCTGAATTGGTTATGAAATTTCAACGTTCAACTTTAATTTTAATGACTTTAGCCCTAGGTTTAGCAGGGTTTGTTTATGTGTTTGAAATTCGAGGAAAAACACAGCAGGAAGAAATTCAAGCCAAACAACAAAAAATATTTTCCTTTGGTAAGGATGAAATTCAATCTTTTACGGTAACAACTCCTCAACAAATCATTACTGTGGAACGAGTTACGAATGCCGATGAGTTAAAAAAATCCCCTTGGAAAATTACAACCCCAACACAATTTTTAGCAAACCCTGCTTCAGTAGATTATCTCTTAATGGAATTATTAAAAAATCAAAGCATCCCCTCTGACCCTAATTCGGGAATTCAAAAGTTAACGGTTTCACCCGATAAAATCAAGGATTATGGGTTAGATACGGTAACAGATAAAATAGATATCAAACTCAAGAATAATACAACTTATCAATTACGATTAGGAAAAAAAGATTTTCAAGGAAAGTCTTTATATGCTCAAATTAACTCCCCTCAACCTACACCAAAAGATATGACAGTTTTAGTCATTTCTGATGAGATTTTATCAGCGATGAATCGTTCCCTGGAAGATTGGAAACTTCCCCCAGAAACGCCTAAAATTCCTCAACAAAGTCAAACACAAACTCAAACTCCAAACCCGTCAGCAACCCCTAAATAACGAATTGGTGCTGGGTTCTCGCTACAAAATCTTTGACTAAATGGTGGTAGCACTCTGACCATTGGTTTTTCCTGGGTACTTCAGGTGATTGAGAGAAATTTATGGCAGCGATCGCTGATCTTCTTGTAAACTAGAGAAGATGTTAATTTTTCAGAGGGAAAGTATGAAAATTTTATCTGGGTGGGTAAAAGTAATCATTACCTTTGTCTTAGCCGTTGTTCTAGGCTTCAATGTATGGGGTGGTCAGGCATGGGCAATTGGTGAATTTAGTAATACCTGTACAGATATTACTGTTTCGAGTGGTACAGATATGGCAAGTTTAGGAAAAGCCATTCTCTCAGCAAACTGTGAAAAAATGAATGGTTCTTATCAGCAAACAACCCTGGAATTAAATCCATATCTTGAAAATAATCGCCAAGGCATTCTATCTTGGAAAGAAGCAAAAAAATTAGGACAGCAAGGGTTAATCAATTGTTACGATTTGACCGTATCTGATCAGGGGGTACTTGAAGGAATTTGTTTTAATTTATCGAGCAAAACGAGTTCAGATGTGGAAACATCAATTAACTTGAATGAACATATTGCCAATATTGATGGCAGCCTCAAATATGAATAAGGTCACAAAGTTTCCCTAAATTTTGTATCTGTTTAACCTTAACTTTCATCTTCAGTTGGGGGTTAAGGTTAAGAAGGATTGCCAATTTTAAGTCAGATTAAGAGCAATGACTGAAAGTGTCAGTAAATATACGGATATAGAGTTAAGTTTAATATTTATTAATTATGATTGCAATTTAGTCAACTCTCCAATATAACTAATATTTATATCATATTTATGAGTTAAAATCCCATTTTCAAACCCGTGAATTTAAACCCTGAAACCTTTTCTTTAGAAGTTGCCAATCGCTTTGCTGAATTTGGCTTGAAATGTACCCTTCAAGAATATCCTCATGTTCAGTGTTACTGGTTAGAAAGTGATGCTGATTTGATTCCTCCTCGAAAACTCAATCCGGCTTTTTATGGCTGTTTAGATTGGCATTCTGCGGTTCATAATCATTGGATGTTAACCCGATTAATTCGATATTTTCCAGAAGCAGATTTTGTTATCCCCGCTAGAGAGATCTTAAACCAAAATTTAACGCCTGAAACTATTAAAATTGAAGCAGAGTTTTTAAAGTCTCAACCTCGATTTGAATGTCCCTATGGGTTAGTTTGGTTTTTACAGTTAATAGCAGAATTAACCGAATGGGATAACGAACAAGCTAAAGGTTTATTGGAGAATTTAGCCCCTTTAGAAACTGTTGTTGTCAATAATCTGCGAAGTTGGTTACACACCTTAACCTATCCTAATCGCACGGGACTACACAATCAAACCGCCTTTGCGTTAGGATTAATGTTAGATTGGGCAACGATTACGGCTCAGGAAAATCTCTTAGATGAAGTTGAATATAAAGCTCAAAAATTCTATAGTCAAGATCACAATTATTCCTGGCATTGTGAACCCTTGGGTTATGATTTTCTCTCTCCGTGTTTAGCAGAAGCAGACTTAATGCGACGGGTGCTTCCGGCTGTCGAATTTAGCGAATGGTTAACTCTTTTTTTACCCGAACTTCCCCGTGACTTGAAAACGGACTGGTTTCATCCGATTACTTTGGAAAATCCTGAAGATTACGGACAATCCCATTTTGATGGGTTAAACTTAAGTCGGGCATGGATGTTAGACGGGATTATCTCAGGCTTATTTCCAGAAGATAACCGAATTCCTGCTTTAAAAGCTGTGGCAAATCTTCATCGCCAAGTCGGTTTAAATCCTTTATCAGGAAATTCCTATGGGGGAAGTCATTGGTTAGGGAGTTTTGCTGTTTATCTAGGAACAAAACGAGGACTAACTCTACCCAATTAAATCATTCTCTCTGTTCCTCATTTTATATTCAGCCTTTTCAATTCATTTTTGATAATATGACTGAACTCAGACAAAATTTAATTACAAGAGATTGGGTGATTATTGCCACTGAACGGGCTAAACGACCCGATGAATTTTCTAAGTCTGAAATGTCTCTCACCCCTATTCCTCACTATCGTTCTAATTGTCCCTTTTGTGCTGGGAATGAACCGTTAACAGGAGGTCAAGAAATGTTAAGGTTATCGCATGATTTAGAATGGCGAGTCCGGGTTGTTAATAATAAATATCCCGCTTTATCTCCTGAAGGTGAAAGAGTTCGAGAAACTGACGGTATTTTTAGAGCTTTATCAGGGTTTGGATTTCATGAAGTTGTGATTGAACATCCTCGTCATGATTTAACAATGGCGTTAATGGAAATCGAAGATTTAGCGAATATTATTCGGGTTTATCGCCAACGCTATGCTGATATTCGCCTAGATTCTCGTGTGGAAACTATTATTATCTTTAAAAATCATGGTCGAGGTGCGGGAACTTCCTTAGAACATCCGCACTCTCAAATTGCCGCCATTCCCATTGTACCCTATCAATGGCGTGATCGTGCACGGGAAGCAATTCGCTATTATGATGATACGGGAGAATGTATTTTTTGCCGAACTTTAGCCGAGGAATTACAAGCACAAGAACGAATTATTTTTACCAGTGAACATTTTGTGGCGTTTATTCCTTATGCTGCTCTTTCACCGTTTCATACTTGGATTTTTCCCCGTCGTCATACGTCTTCCTTTGATGAAATTACCGAAGTGGAAATTTTAGATTTAGCCAAAACTTTAAAAACTGTCCTAGCCAAACTTTACTATGGGTTAAATAATCCTGATTATAACTATACCATTCGTTCAATTCCTACCGCAGAACAACGTACTGATTATTCCCATTGGTATATTGCTTTAATTCCCAGAGTTTCTTTATCCGCCGGATTTGAACTCGGCAGTGGAATGTATATTAATACGGCTTTACCTGAAGAAAGTGCTGCATTTTTACGTTCGATTGAAATTCCTTCTCATTCTATTATTAATAAAAACTAAAATTTTTTAACTGACTTTAAAAGCAGCCAAACTTTAAACTTAACTCTATAATAAGATAGAAAAATATATAAGGTGATAAGCCTATGGATAGAAGCTTAATTTCCCCCTTTTCATAGAGACTTTTGCGGAAAATAACCGTTATATTATAAAAATAAACCGTTTTAACAGGGTGTATCTCATTAAGAAGACATACTCTTTAATCATCCCACAAATAGGGAGGTCGCTATGACTCATAAAGTGAATTGCCCCTATAAAAATCATGAAGGTCTTCAAAAGCTCCCCTGTGACTTTCTGCCCCATCCCTACAACAAAAATGTGATGTTTTGTCAAAGTTGTGGTGGGAATGAATATGATATTAGAGAGATTGGAGAAAAACCGGCTACCCCTAAAGAGAAATCCTCGGAAGATTCATTTTGGCCGTTGATGGGTATTATTCTGGTATTATTAATTGGATTAATTCGGGTAGCAAGTCAACCCAAAACCATTGATACGAATGTCAATACCTCACCTTCCATAGAACAAAGCCGTTTATAGCTTAATTTCTAACAGTAGAGGTGATTAAAATCATCTCTACCTTTTATTAGTTAGAAGAGGCAATTTCAGCTAATTCTAACCAACGTTCTGTTGCATTATCAATCTCTTGGGTAATCGTTTCGACTTGTTGATGTAAGTCTTGAACTTTAGAAACTGACCCTGGCGGTGCATGATATAATTCCTGTTCTAACTTGATTTTTTTTGCTTCTAATTCAGCAATTTTTACCTCTAATTTTTCATATTCTCGCCGTTCTTTAGAGGATAATTTACGTTGTCCGCTTTTATCCCAAGAATACCGTTGAGATTTGTCTGATTCCATCCCCACATCTTTCCCTTTTTCTTCGACTTTTACCGCCTGACGATTTAACTCTAAATCCTCAGCTTTTTTATAGTCTAAATAAACCGAATAATTCCCCGGATATTGTCGTAAATTTCCCCCAGGTTCAAAAGAAAAAATTGTCTCAATAGTTCGGTCTAAAAAATAACGGTCGTGGGAAACCACTATCACGCAACCATTAAAATCCTCTAAATAATCTTCTAAAACCGATAACGTTTGCACATCTAAATCATTTGTCGGTTCATCCAAAATTAATACATTCGGCGCACTCATTAACACCCGTAATAAAAATAACCGTCGTTTTTCTCCTCCCGAAAGTTTGTTTAACGGGGAATATTGTTGACTGGGAGGAAACAAAAACCGTTCTAACATTTGAGAAGCAGTAATTTGAGTACCATCGGCGGTTTTCACATATTCAGCCACTTCTTTTAAATAATCAATTACACGCTGATTTTCATTCATCGCCTCTAATAAATCTTCAGAATGTTGGTCAAAATAACCGATATGAATGGTTGACCCGATTTCTAATATTCCGCTATCGGGTTGGACTCGACCTGTAATCATATCTAATAACGTTGATTTTCCAACGCCATTTCCTCCAATAATTCCTAAACGGTCATCGGGATTAAAACTATAGGTAAACTCTTGAATTAAAACCCGATTATTATAGGATTTAGAAACGTTATTTAATTCAATTACTTTTTTCCCAATGCGACGACCCGGAGTTGAAATTTCGACTTTCCCCTGAACTTGTTTAAATTCCGTTTCTTGCATTCCTTCAATGCGTTGAATTCGAGCTTTTTGTTTGGTACTTCTGGCTTTTGGCCCTCGCTTCAACCATTCTAATTCCCGACGTAAAACCCCCCGATGTTTGCGTTGTTGA
The DNA here is from genome assembly GCF_015207485.1 of Planktothrix mougeotii LEGE 06226. Lineage (NCBI taxonomy): Bacteria > Bacillati > Cyanobacteriota > Cyanophyceae > Oscillatoriales > Microcoleaceae > Planktothrix > Planktothrix mougeotii. The sequence goes on along the minus strand of NZ_JADEWU010000045.1, from coordinate 37,202 downwards.
CTAACAGCAATATCCTCGGCTTCCGCTTTCTTTTCTAAAAAATAAGAATAATTTCCTGAATAGGTAAATAAGTCTCCTCGGTCTAATTCTAAAATCCGATTTGTTACTTGGTCTAAGAAATAGCGGTCATGGGTAATTAATAATAAAGCACCGCGATAATTTTTTAAGTAATCTTGCAACCATTCAACGGACATTGCATCTAAATGGTTAGTCGGTTCATCCATTAATAAAACATCGGGTTCAACTAATAACGCCGTTGCTAAAGCAATGCGTTTGCGATATCCCCCGGATAACTGACGAATGGGTGTGTCAAAATCTTCAATTCCTAATTTTGTTAAAATAATTTTAGCTCGGTTTTCTAATTCCCAAGCGTTGGTTGCATCCATTTTTTGAGTCACTTGGGAAAATTGCGTTAAGAGTTGGGAATCTTCAGGATGTTTTGCTAATTTATGAGATAAATCTTCATACTCTTGAATTAAGTGCATTTGTTCGCCACTATCGGCAAAAATTTGTTCTAAAACCGTGCGATTTTCATCTAAATTCGGTTGTTGCGGTAAATAGATAACTTTCGCTCTAGGGTTCACCCAAAGTTGCCCCCCATCAATGGGTTCCTGTCCGGCAATCATTTTTAATAACGTTGATTTTCCTGACCCATTAGTACCAATTAAACCAACTTTATCCGTTGCATCTAAACTAAAGTTAGCTTCTCTGAGAATTTCTTTGGTTCCAAATTCTTTTTTGACGGATTGTAGTGTAAAAATAGACATGATTTTTAAGGGTTTTAAAATAGATGAATTCAGCAGACTCAATTAATTAACAAAAATCAAGTATAATTATACTATGAAATAGTCGAACTGAAACCCAATACCATAGGTGAAGTATGACACCAGCAAGTTTACTGTCTCGAATTTCTATTGATCCTAACATTTGTTTTGGCAAACCTTGCATTCGGGGTCATCGAATTTGGGTTTCTCTCATCTTAGATTTTTTAGCCAGTGGAGTTACCATTGAATCCCTCTTAGAAGAGTACCCTGGAATAGAACGTGAAGATATTCTAGCTTGTATTGCTTATGGTGCTGAAATGTCCCGTGATTGTTATGTGGAAATTTCGGTTAGATCTCGTTAATTTGTGGTTAAATGAAAATCAAACTTGATGAAAATTTAGGAAATCTTCGGGCTGTAGCACGTTTACGTTTAGCAGGTCATGATGTTGAAACTGTCAGAAGTCAAAATCTAAGTTCAACGGATGATTTAAGCTTAATTGAAATTTGTCATCGTGAGGGAAGATGTTTAATTACTTTGGATAGAGGATTTAGTAATCGTTTCCGCTATAATCCCTCTAATTATTCAGGAATTGTGGTTATCCGTTTACCTTCTCAACCTACCCCACAAGATTTGGATGAGGCAATTGATACCCTAGTTAATGCCTTAGATGAAGCAGAAGTAGAAGGTAAACTCTGGATAATCCAAAGAGACAAAATTTGGCAATATCAACCCTCACAACAGTCTGAGTTTTAACAATTATTCATAACCCATTTCTGGGAGATTTCCTAAATTAAATAAAAACGGCACCATACTTTTATTATCCCCATTCATAATTAACACTTTTGGCATTTGTGCTCCTCCCTTTTCCCAAGCTTCAATGGCTTCTTTTTGTAAGACTAATTGTCCCCCTGTAGCTTTCAATGTTTCGGCTAATAATCGTTGAGCTTCTGCCGTTCCTTTTGCCCGATTAATATCAGCTTGAGCTTGTTGTTCTGCTTCTTTTGCAATATAAACGGCTCGTCTTGCTCGTTGTTCAGCAATTTGTTTTTCTTCAACGGCTTTGGCAAATTCAGGAGAAAAAGCCAAATCAACCACACTGGTATCTAAGACAATAATTCCATATTTATCTAATCGTTCATTCAGTGCTTCATCAAAGTCTGATTTCAATAATTCCCGTTGAGTAATTGCTTCTTCAATGGTTCGTTTTGCTGCTGCAATTTTAAAGGATTCTTGAGTTTGAGGAGCAACTACTTTAGAAACAACATTTTGTAACGTTCCCTGTTCTCGTCGAATTCTCACCACTTGTAGCGGGTCAAGCCTAAAGTTAATGGCAAAACTCGCTGATAATTGTTGTAAATCTTTCGTAGAACTTTGGGCGGGAACTTCAAATTTCTGCACGGTTAAATCATAAATGTCAACATTAGAAACTAAAGGGGGCTTAAAATGAATTCCTTCTAATAATACCCCATCTTGCGCTTTTCCTAAAATACTCAATACTCCCGCTTGACCGGGGTTAACAATAACAAAGGAATTTACAGAGATTAATGCTAATATTGCTAATCCAATTCCTAAAATAATACTGGTTAAACCTGCTTGAGGTTCTGCACTTTTCATTGTATTAACTCCAATTGATACCTCTATTATAACGGAATTTATCAGCTATGAGCTAAACCCATCGTTATCTAAATTACATCACAAAAAATTCTGATCACAGATTTTACAGATTTAGCTAACTGTTCGTCCTTTCCCTGACACCCAACACCTATTTACTGTTTACAGAATTTTCGTTGTCGGGTTTCTTCCAAATCTTGCCAATCATAACCATAATGACTAAACGCATTAATTTGAGGAATTGTTGCCGAAATATTTACCATTTGTTGTTCTAAAGAAGGGCGATTTTTTAATGCTTTTCCCCAATCTCCGGCTAAAGCGGGAATCACTTGAGTTCCTGGGGGTGCTTGCTGAATAACTTGCTGAACTTGCGCCGTAATACAGTTAACTTGACCACACACTGCATAGGACATGGGATGCCATTCTATTGAGGATGAAAATTGATCCCAAGGCTGCATTCGGGAGTCAAACCCCATGGCTCCTATTTTACGATTTCCTTCAGGAAAAAATACGGCTCCCGCAGGAATTCCTTGGCTTTGAACAGGTTGAGTTACGGTTGCTAAAAAGTCTAAAACTCCCTGTCTGGCATGGGCAACACTTAACCGCCATAATTGTAATTGTAAAGTTTCTCCCAGTTTAGGAACAGAGGCTAATGTTTTCCATTGTTTCTCATCTGGCCAATAAGGTTTATCTTTTTCATCAGGATACTTTTCATTGACAGCCTTAACATCATTTTCGGTAATAAATCCTTGCTGTATAAATCGCTGCATTAAGTCTTTGCCTTTTTGACTACTAGCTCGATTTAAAAAGGCTTGTTGAGACGCTTCTCCATAAATCCATAAATCTTTAACTTTGGTCGCAACGGATTCTCCTCCTAACCCTTTGGGATAGCGAACATAATCAAATAAAACACCATCGGGACGACGTTGTAAAATAGTATTTAATAAGGTTAAATAATCTTGTCTAGCGGTGGGATGATAGGGGTCAACAAACCCTTGATTGACAAAACTTTCTCCATATTCGTCGATTTTCGTTTGGTCAATCACTGCTGTTGTTGTTGTTTCTCCTTTCCCATTCCGCGCCAAAACTGAATTTCTATCGGGTTTTAAAGTATAAGTATAACCATAATTCAGCATAAACATCCAAGCATAAACTTTTAATCCTCGTTGTCTTCCTTTTTGGATGGTTTCTGCTAATAAATCGCGGTTTTCCATTCCTAGCGATCGCATTGCTGATGGCCAAGCTGTGGGATTTTTACTAGCAGGTAACAACACTTGACCATCATAAAATACTTCTAAATAAACTTTATTATATCCTTTATTAATAATATTATCTAAAATCCGCTCAATTTCTCCGGGTCGAGCATCACAGGGATATAATCTTAACCATATCGCTTGAGTTTTGGGGTTAATTCGTTGACGACATTGATTGACTTGTTGAGCGTGTTGAATTATAATGGTATTATAGTTTTGAATACCCTGGGCATCTCCGGTTAATGCGGTTTGTCGTAAACTTTCTTTTTGAGCGATCGCTTGGGGAGATAATTTACAATAAGCTAAAGTTTGAGAACGAGCGACAGACACTAACAGTAAGGGATTCAAGGAAAGGGTTATCAAGAAACTCAATAACAATCTGGAAAAACGCTGTTGATGAATCATTAAACTAAACATAAATTATTACAGGATTTCACTATATTAAATGATTCACAACATTCTTAAACAGATCAGTGGAAAAGAGGGGTGTTGACTCTTAACCATTCCCCATTCCCCATTCCCGATTGCAAGAGTCCCTATTGACTGATAGAATTAATGGTTATTATAACTTAATCCCTTGTGAATAGGAATCCAAATTGTCGTTGTTTCAATCCCTGATAGGGATTAATGGTTATTATAACGTGAAACAGTTTTTCGCTACCCACCGGGGATCTAAACCTCTTTTGTTTCAATCCCTGATAGGGATTAATGGTTATTATAACGATTTTATGGGAATTAACAAATTTTACTAAGGGAGGAAGTTTCAATCCCTGATAGGGATTAATGGTTATTATAACATTCTAGACGCGGTTGACTATGCAGCTAAACATGAAGTTTCAATCCCTGATAGGGATTAATGGTTATTATAACCTCAATACAGTTATTGAGGTCAGAATTACTCCTGTGTTTCAATCCCTGATAGGGATTAATGGTTATTATAACGTTAATTTTCCCTCCTTATCTCTTCCCTCACACCAGTTTCAATCCCTGATAGGGATTAATGGTTATTATAACCCGGTTTGAGATTCAGACTGAATCAGCTATCCGTAGGTTTCAATCCCTGATAGGGATTAATGGTTATTATAACCGAGGAACTGGGAACAGTATTTCTGTCAAAACTGCTATCCGTAGGTTTCAATCCCTGATAGGGATTAATGGTTATTATAACAACATCAATTACTGCCTTCACCCTTCTTTGATTATGTTTCAATCCCTGATAGGGATTAATGGTTATTATAACAGGCTTTGTTGTTGTCTCCCACATCTCAATATAGGTTTCAATCCCTGATAGGGATTAATGGTTATTATAACATTATAACATCACCGTCATCCTCACCGTCATCACCGCCATCCTGTTTCAATCCCTGATAGGGATTAATGGTTATTATAACTTGTGAATGGATAGAAAATGGATAAATTAGATGTTTCAATCCCTGATAGGGATTAATGGTTATTATAACGAGGAATATTTTGATGCAGTAATGGATGCGTTAGAGGTTTCAATCCCTGATAGGGATTAATGGTTATTATAACTTTATATGTTCCGTAGGAATGAAATAATTATTTAAAATAATATAATTATTGTTTCAATCCCTGATAGGGATTAATGGTTATTATAACTCTTCTGCCAGCGTGGTTTTTAATCCAACACTTCCTTTTGTTTCAATCCCTGATAGGGATTAATGGTTATTATAACTTGCTCACCCCCAAGGAACGGGAACTCAGCCGTTTCAATCCCTGATAGGGATTAATGGTTATTATAACAAAATAATGATTAATACAATTAATTTTATAAGCCAATTAGTTTCAATCCCTGATAGGGATTAATGGTTATTATAACCCCGCCCAAATTAGACAGTATAAGCAGAACGGTAGTTTCAATCCCTGATAGGGATTAATGGTTATTATAACCATATTCTTAATTTCATAATCATCTTTTGGCTTTGTTTCAATCCCTGATAGGGATTAATGGTTATTATAACCTATTTTTAAGTTTATTCAAGTTGAATAAATATTGAGTTTCAATCCCTGATAGGGATTAATGGTTATTATAACAGAAATTCTGGCATGAAATTTACGGCGGGGAAGATGTTTCAATCCCTGATAGGGATTAATGGTTATTATAACTATTGAGGAGCTAGGGGAACGGAATCAGGAGCTAGAGTCTAGTTTCAATCCCTGATAGGGATTAATGGTTATTATAACCAGAACGGGGTGAACTCAATCGTTCATCGGTTCAGGTTTCAATCCCTGATAGGGATTAATGGTTATTATAACCGCAGGCTTCTGAAACCCTTAATTTATGAAGTTTTCGAGGTTCGATTGCGCCTAACAGATCTAAATATACCATTTCAGCCATTGAGTTAGCAAGAGGAAAAAATAAAAATAGCCTAAAACACCTTTCCCATAAGACTTTCAGAACTTGCGCCAACCTCTTAATCAAGTAGATAGACTTCAAACCCAGAACAGACAAAAGTTTCAGCCCTTAATTTTGTCTTTCTGTTCCCAACACCTATCAGTTGTCGCTAGTGGAAGCCAAAAGATTGATCAAATTAGGTTGGTTTTCAATAGCGATCGCAAATTTCCCAGATTCTATCTAGTTATAGCAAATTTTAATCTTTTGTCAACAGCGTTTAAAAAGTACGGTTATCCCCCTGAAAAAAGTTTAGAAAAAACAGCATATAAAAGGAGAAGCTCAAGTCACCATTGAACAAGCTAGAGCAGAAGCAGAATCAAACCGTTTATTAGCCAATTCAATTACCCCCCAATTATTAGAATTAGAACGTTTAAGAATAGAACGAGTGCGGGTGGAAAAATGGAATGGTCAACAAGCGAATATTATTCAAACCCCTAATGTTCAGTTAGGAAGTGGAACTCCTGCGGGAACACCATAATTAAGTTAAAACTAAGGTTTATTGGTGGGTTTTGGTTGTTCAGGAATTGATTGGATTTGAGATTGACTGACTTGCCACCAAATGGCAAAACCTGCGGAGATTACTATGGCAAATAAACTCAGAATAAAGGCAAGTTCTTTCCATTTAGAGGCAGGTTTTGGTGTGGGTTGAATTTCCGGTTCAGGAATGGATTCACCATATAATAAAACCTTAGATGCTTCCGTTGGTTCAGTTTCTAGGGATTCTAGTTTGGTGGATAACGGGATGGTTTCTACTAACACTAATTTTTGAGGAGAAACCCCACAATAAGTTAAAACAACGGAAACATTATCATGACCATTTTTATCATTAGCAACATCAATCCATCCTTGTACAGCAGATTCTAAAGATTGTTCTCCATTTAAGACCGAAGCGGAAAAATCTTGCCAACATTGTTCAACTCGTTGATTATCACTTAATCCATCGGAACATAATAATAATAATCCGTCTTCTTCAATAATAAATCGTTGCACCATAGGGCGCAAAAATTCCGCTTCTCTAGTTCCTAACGCTTGGGTTAAAGCACCCGAACCAGAGCGTTGAGCAGCATCCCAATATAAACAGCGACCCTGACGGACTTCTCGATTTGCTACATCATCATCCAGGGTTAATTGTTGACAGGAATTCTGGGTTATCCAATAAGCCCGACTATCCCCAATATTGACAATATAAAGTTCATGGCAATTATTGAATTCAATTCCCTCTGGAGTTTTGACTTTTTGGGGGAGTTGAACGGCCATGACTAAGGTTGTTCCCATCCGTTGTCTAAATTCTCGTCCCTGTTGATTATTTTGCGCCGCAATTACATTATTAATAACCCGAGCAATTTCTTGCAATTGTTCCATAATTAATTCTGGCGATGCTAATTCTTCTTGAGCATAAATTTCCGCCATTAAACTATGAATTAACGGTTTAACAGATTGTACGGCTAATTGACTAGCAACTTCCCCCCCGTCATGACCGCCCACACCATCACAAACAATACTTAAATTAGGAATTAATTTATCATTCGGATAAATATAGAGATTCCGTACATCCTGAAAATTCGGATAACAACTATCTTCATTATGGGAACGTTTAATCCCCACATCTGTTAATCCCATTACGGCTAAATGTAAGGGTAATTGAGCCGCTTGTTCCATTAATAATTGATTCAGTTGACTCGCCACTTCTTTTAACGAATCTTCCTGGTGACGCAGCAATTGATGAATGGTTTGTAACCGATATTGGATGGTGGGATGGGCGGTTTCAATAAACGCTGTCCAAGATTCGGCTAAATCTCGTTGGGTGGGTTGAACTTTACCTTGATGCAGTTCTCGCAACCGCACCCGCCATCCATCTACTCGTAAATTATCTTTGACTAATAAACTATAGGCGGCACCTTGTTCGGTTAAGGGTGTCCATAATTGCAGCATTTGCCATAACCAATACACCTGACGCACGGGGTTTGTTTTGGGCCATGCTTCTACTAATGTCGGTAACAGTTGACCCCGACTATCAACGGGAATGTTATCTAATAATAAAGTTTCCGTTGCTTCGGGGGGAATTCCCAAGGGATACACCCCAAACACTCCAGGAATATGCAGGCGATGAGGATGTAAGTATAAATAGGATAAAATTGACTCCGAGAGGATATCGGGTAAAATCGGCGGAGCTCCGGGTTTGGTATCTAACCAAACTTGGGGAAAGGTCACATAATAGCGATTTCCCACTAACTGACCCGGTTGAATTTGATTCGCCCCAGAGCCCGTCGCCCACAAATACCGATAGGTTAGGGGAGTTTGACAGGTTTCGCAGATGTGATTTCCCAAGGAGTTCCGAGGTTGGGGACAGGCGGGATTTGTACAATGGATAGGCGGCGGCGCCGAAGTGGTAATTTGAAATAATTTTTGTAAGGACACGGCTAGAACTGTTAATAGGGGGGACTTAATCGTACAAAGATTGATAATATAAAACGATTGTAGCTTTTATTGATTTATTAGAAGGATTAGGTTAGCACAACCATCTATAGCAATCCTAAATGATTTGTGATCAAAACCTGTAGGGGTGGCGTCCCTCCCAACCCTCTTTCTGCCTGGGTTTGGAGACCAAACCCCTACGATAAAATATTACAACCCCTATACGGATTGCTATAGTAGATTGATACATAGAAAGAATTGTTGAATCGTTAACATCTATGAACACGGAATCTTATATTTTTGTTGGGGGTGCGAGTCGAGGTGTGGGACGGGAAGTGGTGAACTGCTTACGAAACCAACAGAAACACGTGAAAGCATTATTAAGAACACCGGACACTCGCCCAGAGTTGGAAGGGATGGGGGTACAAGTGGTGATGGGGGATGCGTTAGAGATAACGACCGTTGAACAGGCGATGTTAGGCCCAGAACCTATTTCCGCCGTAATTAGTACCATTGGCGGTTTACCCAAAGATGGAGAGAGGGCTGATTATTTAGGAAATAAAAATTTAATTGATGCGGCGGTGAAAGCAGGGGTTAGAAAGTTTATTTTAGTGTCTTCTATTGGGAGTGGGGAGAGTGTGGTGGCTTTACCGCCTCAAGCGTTGGAAACTTTAAAATCGGTTTTGGTGGAAAAGGAAAAAGCCGAACAACATTTAATCAAGAGTGGACTAACTTACACGATTATTCGTCCGGGGGGGTTAAAATCTGAACCCGCAACGGGGAATGGAGTATTAACGGAAAATTATCGGGTTGCAGGTCTAATTCATCGGGCGGATGTGGGTCAGTTGGTTTGTAATTGTTTATTTTCAGATTTAGCAAATGGTAAGATTTTGTCAGCGATTGACCGCAATATGGCTTATGGTGAACCGGATTTTGAGGTTTTGAATTTGAGTTAAAATCGGAAACCGGGAATAGGGGAAAAGTTTAACAAAAGGGTTTAATCCAACCTTTTTGTAAAGCTTTATCTAAGATTAATCCCGCTATTGCAAATAATAATAAACTTTCGCCAGCTACAATAACTATTTGTTCCAGGGGGGTTTGGGTTTTAAGTTGGATTTCAATTTCTGCTAAACCGCGAACCAGTCCAAAAGCAAAAATTCCTCCTAATTTTAATTGGGGGTTATGGTCACCCCGAATAATATATCGATAGGTGACACCAAATAAAAACCCGCTAATTCCTGCGATGGGGACGGAAAGCCAAACATTAATTGGTTGTCCCCAAAGCCACAGGTTAAGGCTAGTGAGGAGAATATGAGTCAGTCCGACACAAAATCCGGCTAAAAGACCTCCCTTGAGAGATTCTAACCGTTCTATGGCGGTAAAATTTGAGGAGGAGTTTAGGTTCACGCGATCGCTCCGTTTCAAGTTATGATCTACAGTGCAGTTATTTTGCAACGTTTTTTTAAAACATTACTATGGATATTGTGTCACTGGGCTGGGTTTCGCTGTTAGTGCTGTTTACTTTTTCAATTTCAATGGTTGTTTGGGCTCGTAACGGATTCTAACGTTGATTCCCTATCTAACCCTTCCCAAAATCTGTAGAGACGCGCCATGGCACGTCTCTACAATTATTAGGGGGCACGTCTCTACAATTATTAGGGGGCACGTCTCTACAATTATTAGGGGGCACGTCTCTACAATTATTAGGAGGCACGTCTCTACAATTATTAGGAGGCACGTCTCTACAATTATTAGGGGACACGTCTCTACAATTATTAGGATAAATCCCCATATTGTTCTCGATAACGCTGCAATAGGGCTTCTAATTCTTCAACTTTTTGTCGTTCTTGTTCTGCTCTTAAACGCTCCTGTTCTGTCCTTAAACGTTCCTGTTCTATTTGTTCTGTCGGTGTTGGTATCCAATTCTGATTTTGATCATACCAACGCAACCAACATCCTGCAATTCCTTGATAACATCCTTGCCATAATCCTAACCCTAATTCCAATTCGGGCATCCAAACCCGTGAATTTGAAACCGTTAATTCCTGATAGCGACTGGCATTATTTTGAAACACCCGCAGTTCATGGGTATAACGACTAAAAACCACATAATAAGGAATGCGTAAAATTCGTTCGTAGACTTCCCATTTTGTCGGCGGTTGATGAATTTCTCCCAAGGTTTGACCTAAATCTTCAGCTTCTGTTCCCGGTGATAATAATTCTACCACCACAAACGGGTTTACTCCTTCTTGCCAAGTGACATAACTTAAGCGTAAATCTCGTTGTTCATATAACCGAGATACCCCCATAACCACAAACCAATCTGGGCGTTTATACCAGTTCAGATGGTGAGGGTCATAATAGAGATTGAGGTCACTGGCAATAAAAATCGAGTCAGGAGAATAATCAGGGAGATGAAACGTTATTCTCAATAATTCGGGTTGTAAATCATGGAATTCGTCAGGCAAACCGGGTTCCTCCGGGTCTTCACTTTTGAGGTCATACATCGTCGGTAGGACTTCTTTTGGGGAACGTGGGGGATCAGTTTGAACCATAGCAGACTGAATAAATGCTTAAGTATTAGAATAGCATAAAATAACCGAAATCGCCATTAATTTCAAATAAAATTATAGTCGTCCTCAATCATTAATGAATTCAGACGAGAAGCTTGGTTTTTAGCTTTTTGATGATCTAAAATAATTATTAATAAAAATCTAACTCGCAAGATCAGCCGTTATCGTAGACATACATCAAAATCCATTCCGTCTTTTTCCCAAAACCCCAACCCTTCCCCCCCATGTCTCCGCCAAAACCCTTAATTCGCATTTTAATTCAAGCCGATACAACTAATCCCATGATTTTAGAAGGGTTAGAAGCTTGGTTGCGTTTAGGTTTATTATCCGATACCCAAGTCCGCGAAATTGGTGAACTTTATTTAAGTGACCCTATCTCTCAAAAAGTTGTCTCTTCTGCTAAAACTAACGTTGTGAGTATGGAAACAACAACTCGAAATTCTGTTGTTTCTAAACCGCCTCAACCCGCTTTTGAATTACCAGCTATTGTCACGGATTTAGTTGAATCTTTAAAAGCTGAATTGAGTGTTCGCTGGCTCTTATTTTTAGGGTTATTTTTAGTCATTGTTTCCTCTGGGGTTTTAGCAGCAAGTCAATGGGAAAAATTTCCAGCCACCGGACAATATTTAATCTTATTTGCCTATACCTTTGCATTCTGGGGGACGAGTTTATGGGGAAGTCAACAGTCTAGCTTACCCGTGACGGCGAAAGCTTTAAAATTAGTCACCTTACTGTTAATTCCTCTAAATTTTTGGGCAATGGATGGATTAAAGTTGTGGTTATATCCCTTGGGGTTAGTTACAATAGCGATCGCTACAATTGCTCTAACAGCGCTAACTATTATTTTATATCGAAATCAAGGACAATTGCAACGTCGTTTCCTCTTCAACCAGTTAGGATTAAGTTATTTAAACTGGGGATGGCAAATTCCAGGGTTTCCCGTCATCGCGGTTTATTTGGGAATTATCATTAGTGGAATTTTAACTATTGCTAATTCTCCCCCTAATTCCTCCCCTCAAAACCAACAGGCAAGTCATAATCAACAGGCAAGTCATAATCAACAGGCAAGTCATAATCAACAGGCAAGTCATAATCAACAGGCAAGTCATAATCAACAGGCAAGTCATAATCAACAGGCAAGTCATAATCAACAGGCAAGATGCCTGTTCCACGGTATTGACCCTAAAATTATTGTGATTTATCTTCTCGCCTTGCTGTTTGGTCGGGCAATCTTTGGGGTTGATATTGCCATTAGTGAACTGGGATTAGGTTTAGGAATCTTTTCAATATTTTTATACCTTTCTCCATCTATCATTTTACATCGGTGTAGCTATATCATTCTATTTTTCGGTTGGTTAATCACGATTTTTACCCAACCTGGACAAGCCTTTTTAATCAGTGGAATTGGCGTTGGAATTTTTACTCATAATTTATTAAAATATTGGAAACGCCAAGATTTAGCTGCAATCTTTGGTTTTGGATTATCAATGGTGGTGTTAGTCGGTCGTTTAATTCCACCGGAACTTAGACAAACGGCGATTACAGTTGGAGTAGAAGTTACCCGTTCTCAGCATTCCCCTTGGGCTTTACTCAGTTTAACCTGGTTTCCCTATCTGATTGCAATGGTTGTCTTGACGGATTGGATTTACCACCGTCCACAACGAAAATTAGCTCAATTTGGAGATCAAATGAGTTTAATGTTTGGGGTATTTCTAACCAGTTTATCATTATTAAACCCTGCATTGCGATCGCTAAATTTATTAGCATCTACTATTACTTTAGCCGTTATTACGAGCCGTCGTCAACCCCTAAACCCCCCCTTAGTTTTAGCTACCCATCTTTTAGGGTTAGTTACCGTTTGTAATCTAGTTTACTGGCAATTTCCCAACTTAACCTTAGAACTTTGGGCAATAATTTTATTGGGCTTAATGCTGGGTGAATTTTTATTATTTACGGTCAATAGCCCCCTAGATAATATTATCCGAAAAGATGCCTTAAACCTAGGAATAGTATTATCTGAACTCAGTTATATGTTATTTTTAACTAACTTTTATTTTGATAACAAAATTTTAGAAATTACTTGGTTAATCACACCCCTAGCCTTAACAGTTGTAGCAACCCAAACCACAGACACCCAACGAATAAAAGCCAGCCAATTTAGTTTTGTAGCTTGTGGGTTAGTTCAAATTTTAACTTTACCCCATCCTGAAATCCGTTTATGGAGTTTAGGCTTAACAACGCTATTAATGGTTGTTAATACCCAAATTCTAAAAACGTTATTTGCATCAACTTTTACCGTTGGTTTAGGATTAACTGTACTCTGTTTATCCGTACAGGATTTTGTAGTCAGAGAAGGATGGTTAATGCTATTGAGTTTAACCGTCACCGGGTTATGGATATTACGATTAATGTTATCTCGCTATGGTTCACCTCAATCAAGAATTATTAAACTTTATAAAAAATCTATTGACGGTTGGGCAATAGGATTATTAGGGTTTGAACTTTCTGCCATAACCCTACATTCCTTTGGGTTATATACAGCTAGATTTCCAGCTAATTTAAACTTAATTTCACCCTTAATCATTTTAATCATTGCCTTAATTCTCCGAGGATTGAATATAGCAGAACCCCCCAGAAGAGACAGGTTGGGATTCTCCCCTTGGATATTATATAGTTTAGCTTGGGCCGTTGAATTACTAATTGTTGAAATCCTAATTTTTAACGACCGTTCTTTAGTTAGCTTGGCAGTTGCTAATATTATTTTAGGACTAATTACACAACTTTTAGGAGATTGGTGGCAACGTCATTATCAAATTCAAAAATTGCCCAACCCTTGGCAAACAATTCCCATGCTATACGGTCTTTTAGGTGTAGTTTTTCGGTTCCAAACCATTGCTAATTGGACCGGATTAATTTCCCTAGGACTTGCCTTAATTTTAATTGGCATTGGCAGACGCAGTATCGACACCAAACCTTTAACTTATTTAGGACTAATAGGAATTTCTATTTCTACCTATGAAATTTTATTTTATCAAATTCAGTCTCAACCTTTAGCCACACAATGGATTGCTTTTGCCACATTAGGAACCAGTTTAATGTATGCTTATCGAGTTCTCAGTCCGGGGTTAACCGTTTATTTACAACTTCAGGAAAGTGAAATCAAATTTATTGCCCATGTTCATTGGTTGATTAGTAGTTTATTTTTATTATTAGCCAGTTTAACTCCGGGTTATTCTCAACCTTTTTTAGCCATTGGAACCAGTATATTAGTCGTGCGTTATGCTATTTTCCAAGGTCGTTATAATTCCAATCCTACAGCCTCGGAAATTTGGGTCTATCTCGGTTTAGCAGAAGCAACCGCTTTAATTCTTTATCTGCAAAATTTATTCAATTTAAACGAATTTTTTATTCCTTGGTCAGGGTCAATTGTATCAATCCTATCCTGGTTCTTTTATATTTTGCCTTGGAATAATGGGGGATGGTCGGAGAAACCCTGGAAAAGAGCCGCCATTATTCTTCCGATTATCACGGTTATCACTTCCTTTTTCCTCTTACAACCTGAACAACAATTAACGGGATATCTTTCAGCTATTCTTGCCATTATATTGTATATGGCATTATCAAGCTTAACCCGAAATATTCGCTTAAGTTATTTCAGTTTAATCTTAATTAATTTTACCTTTTATCATTGGTTAGGGTTGATTAATTATCAAGCGGATGAGTTTATTCTAACCCTCCCCATTGCCTTATCATTACTTTATTTTGCCCAATTTGAACCCAATTTAATCTTAGAACAAAATCGCCCTTGGAGGCATGGATTTCGGATTTTTGGAACCAGTCTATTTTGTGGAATGTCTCTGATAACTAATCAAGGGATAGGGATTCTTCCGGGAATGTTAAGCTTAATCACAATTTTTGCGGGGTTAGGATTTAAAATTCGAGCTTTTCTCTATATTGGAACTGCAACATTTTTAATTAATATTGTAGAGCAACTAATGATTCTTAATGCTCATTATTCTTTTATGAAATGGGTAATTTCCTTTATTTTAGGGTTAATTTTAATTTGGATTGCTGCTACTTTTGAAACCCGTCGAGAACAATTAATTGCTCTTTGGAATAACTGGATGGCAGAATTAGAAACCTGGGAATAAGGCAAAAATCAGGCATTAATTTGGCTCCAACCTAAATATTGTAGGGTGCGTAAGCTCCGCGCACGCACCGAACTCCATAAGATTAAGGTTCTAATTGAGCCACTAACTTTAAGCCATAGTTAGTTTCAAAGGCTTCTTTCTTTAAGTCTAAACTCCATAATTCTAAAGCACAATCATCATCAGCATGGGTCGGTTTTAATTTCACATAAAACTCCCGTGTCATGGGTTTATATTCACAAATAACTTGAGAAATAGCGCCAATCATCCGCCGATCTAAAGCGACTGCTAATCGTAATAAAGGATGCAATTGATCAATCACTTGTCGAAATCGTCGCGGTAAACCTTGATAGGCTTCATGTTTCTTTTTAGGACTACTTTTGCGATGATATCGAGCTAAATTTGCGATCGCTTCAATTTCCATTTCTGTAAATCCTAATAATTCCCCATAGCGAATTAAATAATAGGAATGTTTATGATGAGCCGAATGACTGACATATAATCCGCAATTATGAAGAATACTCGCCGACCATAATAATTCTCGTTCAGTTTCTCCCCAATTATGTAATAATCCTTTTGTCTGATCAAATAAACTTAAGGCAAAAGTAGCAACCCGTTGGCTAGATTCTAAATCAACTTGATATTTTTGAGCAATTTTTAAAACACTTCTTTCCCGAACTGAACGGCCATAATGAAGTCGATCATCAATTAACCCATGAGTTAACATCCAGTCTACAATCACCCCTTCTCGGAGACTGCGTTCACACACCGTTAAAGACCGCAGATTTAACAACGTCATAGCTTCTTGTAAAATTAAAGCCCCCGCTAAAATAATCTCGGCGCGACGGTCAGCAATGCCCGGAATTTGTAATCGTTCTTGATAAGATAATTTCCGAATTTTATTAATAAATTCTTGTAATTCTTCTAACGTTAATTCATACCCCACCAACCGAGTCGGGTCTGTTCCTAGTTTTTCTCTCGCTTTAATTCCAACTAAAGTTTCAATCGTTCCCGAAGTTCCGACTAAACGGGGTATTTCCCCGGATTTTAAATGGGAGGATAATTCATCAACAACTCGTTCTAATGTGCCTCGAATATAAGCTTGTAAATATAAAAATTCTGCGCGATTAATCGGATCTGTATGCACAAAATCATGAGTTAATCGCACCGCCCCCACTTTTGTACTACTTAAAAATCGGGGTTCCCAACCATCTCCTAAAATTAATTCCGTAGACCCCCCACCAATATCAATAATAATATGGGGTTGGTTATTAAATTCCATTGCCGAAAGCACCCCTAAATAGATGCGTCGGGCTTCTTCCTGACCGGAAATTAAACTAATTTCTAAATCCAATTCATCAGCAACTCTGCGAATAAAGTCTCGACCATTGGGAGCTTCTCGCACTGCACTGGTTGCTACGGCTACAATTTGTTCCGCATTAAATGTTTTAGCAATGTCTTGAAACCGTTTTAAACAATTAATCGCCCGTTCCATTACCTCGGGTTTGAGGTTGCCCTTTTCTCCACAATCTCCCAAACGAACGGTTTCTTTTTCCCGTGCAATTATCGTAAAAGTGGTCAGTTGGGGCTGAACTTTCACCACAACCATGTGCAGAGAATTTGTTCCTAAATCAATGGCGGCTAAGATTCGATCTCGATTATCTGCGGGTTCAAAACTCTTCACCAAAGGCATTGATGTGACCATAATCACTCTCTCAGAAGCTAATCCTCTTAATTTTAGACCGAGGGCGGATCTGTGTTAAAAAATATTGTGAAGATTCAATCTAACTCTCTCGGTGCAACTGGCAATGCTGACCCAATCTAATCCACCGGAACCGACTTGGCAAATTATTATTCGACTGTTGCGATGGGACAAACCCGCCGGACGCCTAATTTTGATGATCCCTGCCTTATGGGCTATTGTTTTAGCCACCCATGGCACACCTCCTTTGGCTTTAATTTTGGTGATTGTCTTTGGAACCTTGGCCACCAGTGCCGCCGGGTGTGTCGTCAATGATTTATGGGACAGGGATATTGACCCGGAAGTAGAACGCACCCGCACCCGTCCCCTGGCCTCCCGTGCCTTAACGGTCAAAACCGGGTTGGTTATCGCTGGGGTTGCCTTTATTTGTGCGGCGGGACTGGCGGTTTATTTAAACCCTTTAAGTTTTGGTTTATGTGTGGTGGCTGTTCCTGTAATTATTGGTTATCCCTTAGCAAAACGGGTGTTTCCCATTCCCCAATTAGTTTTATCAATTGCTTGGGGATTTGCGGTATTAATTAGTTGGACGGCGGCCGTGGGAAATTTAGAAACAGCTACTTGGTTTTTATGGGGAGCAACGATATTATGGACGTTAGGATTTGATACCGTTTATGCTATGAGCGATCGCGAAGATGATCTGCGTTTAGGGGTGAATTCCAGTGCTATCTTTTTTGGAGAACAATCGGCGAATGCTGTGGGTATTTTCTTTTTAGGTACAGCAATTTTATTAGGAATTCTAGGCTGGAATCTACACTTACATTGGGAATATTGGCTGACCCTAACGGCTGCTATTGGGCTCTGGTCAAGACAATATTGGCAACTGCGAAACCCCGATCTTCCTAGACCGATTTATGGCAAAATTTTTAGTGATAATGTCGGAATTGGTTTTATTTTATTAGGGGGAATGATTAGCGGATTATTACTGTAGAGACGTGCCATGGCACGTCTAAATAACGGCACGTCTAAATAACGGCACGTCTAAATAACGGCACGTCTAAATATTACAGGTTTATTTCCCAAACCGATAATGTTTACGAACCTCTGCCCGGATTTTCCACCGACAAGACAGTCCCGCCTCAAAGGTAACTAAATCCCCTTTTCCAAACTGCACAGGTTCACCGACCTCTGGGGTAACGATGACATCCCCCGCTAATAAATAGCAGGTTTCGCTTTCATCATACGTCCAAGGAAACTCCGAAACCTCCTTTTCCCAAATTGGCCAATTCAAAACCCCCAATTGTTCTAATCGTTCTAAACTGGGTTGAGATTCAACCTGAATGCTCATTTCAAATTCCTATCAACATCTACGCCCAAATTTTACAGGAAGGGAACCTCAACCCCTACAATATTGGTAAATAGAATTTTTTAGGATGTAAATCTCAGTGGCTAATCCCTTTTTAACCGTTAACGACGAACCCATTCTTTTAGGTCAAGCACTAAAATATTTGCAAGCGGCTGGAAAATTACAGCCGATGATCACAGATATTCTGCGCGAATATATTCTGGATCGGGAATTACAGTCGAGGTCTGATTTAGATGTCCCGGCTGCGAGTATTGAACAAGCGGTTGTTAATTTTAGACTAGAACGCAATCTTAGTGACCCTCAAGCGTTTCAACAGTGGTTAGAAAATAATCGCATGAGTTATGAAGGGTTTCACCAGCAAATTATGCTGGGGTTCAAACGAGAAAAACTTAAACTGTCGGTGGTTGAACCGGAACTGGAAAACTATTTTATCCAACGAAAACCTGCTTTAGATGCAATTGTTCTCTCTCGAATTTCATTAAATGACTATGAATTAGCAGAAACATTATTCAACCGTTTAAAAGAACATGAAACCCGGTTTGAAGAATTAGCAAAAGAGTATTCTATTACCAATGAAAGCTCGTTTAATGGCATGATGGGAGCCGTTGCTTTGTCAACTTTACCCGATTCTCTTAAGGTCGTTGTCCAACAAACCCTACCCGGACAAATTATTGGCCCCCTAGAAGTGGAAGGCGGCTGGTGTATTTTCCGAGTTGAACAATTTTTAGAAGCGTCCTTAGAGAATCCTCAAATCAAACAACGGTTGCAAAATGAATTATTTGAACGCTGGTTAAATCAACAACTTCAATCCGCTAAAATTACCCTAAATATTCAAGATTAATTCTCTTATAGTAGGGAACAGGGAACAGGGAACAGGGAACAGCGCTTCTGCGACTCCTATAAAAATAGAGGAGTTAGAATTAATTCTAACTCCTCTATTTTTGCTGGATAGTTTAGTTGAGTGCAACGTTCGGCGTCAGTACGGATGAGGCTAATCTTTCCCTTTTCGGTTTCTTTCTCAATAAATTTAGTAATATTACTGAATTTACGGGTAAAAGGTTGACAGATTAATTGAGAAAAATTCAGTATTTTTTCTAATAGATTAATCTGCGTATTCAGAGTTAATATTTTGTCTAATAAAAAGATTACGGAATCATTCCCTAGGTCGGCGATTGGATTGCTCCTTATTTAAATTAAGGGTGCTTTTGCTGATGTCGTCTTCTGAATCGCAAAACAAGCTTTAGGGTATAAGCGATTGTACGCCTTGCAGGGAGCAGCTTCTATGTTGCACTCTCATGTTGTGTTAAATCTAGGACTGACGCTTAGGAGTCGCTATTTCAGAGAATCTAGTAGAACAATCAGTCAATATCGGGATTTTACGGAGCTATGACATTTCTAAATTTCCGTAAATTTACTCTGGCTTAATTATTTTTCAAGATTTACAGTAAAGGCTGAGTCTACCCAAACTTTCAATCGCTACTACATCACTGCTACCTGTTGGCAATTCTTGTTTTTGAATTGTTATAAAAATTTTATTCTCTATTTAGGGTGGTGAAAACCTACTATTTCTCATGGGTAATTTCTTGATTTTCAGTTGGGCTTTGGTTTTAGTTTTGTTAGGGCAAATAGCGCATTTTCTGATGCCAACTGGGTTGAGTGCGACGGAAGATTTGGGCATGAGGAAATACGCTAACTTGATATCTATTGAATCGACTGATAGCAATGCAGTTGAAGTTGATGGTATCCGGTTTGAAATCTTAATGCCCCAACGGGAGTTGACTATTCCGGCAAAAATACCAGGGGCTCATACGCCTGTGCAACTTGGGATTGAAATTACCAATAACACCCAAATTCTGATTCGCTTCCCTCCGTTTGACCCCCTTTTTGCAGTTTTTATAGAAATAGTGGGAGCGGATGGTAAACCATTTCAAAAGCACTGGACTAGAGCTATGCTCCTCAAGTCAGAGCAAGCTGCTTGTCCGTTAGTTAAGCCGGGACAAAGTACGATCTTTTTTCTGGATGCCAAGCTTTTTTGGCAGAACAATAAGCTTTTACTTGGAGGCTCTGATGGATTAGGTGGCTCGTGGTATTTTGACCATCTTAAGCCGGGTGATTACCAAGCTCGGTTCACATACATGAGTGCTAGATCGGTGATGCCGTGCTATGACCCAACAACAGATGGAGGTGAGATAATCCCAGGGATTTGGACAGGTAAGGCATCAACTCCGTTTGTGATGTTTCACCTAGTGCAGTTTTAAATGAAAACAGCATCTAAACCCCGATTTAGCTCGGATTTCTGAGCGAGGCTGATATTTCTTAAATATCTATTAAGTAAAGGATCTACTAAGAATGCGATTACGACAATGCCTGATAGTTTTACTCTCTTCCCCTTTACTGATTGCGTCAACAGGTCGAGCGGGTTTCGCCTTTTCTTTTACGATGCCCTCCCAAACGCCCGATTCCCCCTGTACCCTAAGCTCAAATTACTGTTTATCAACATCCAGTACCCAGGAAGGTATTGGCACTGTGACTACGAATTTGAAGCAAGTATCTAGTCTGAAACTAGGTGGAACAGACGATTTTTTTAACCTGCTATCTTCATCAGTTTGGGCTTCAAACGGTTGGGCTTTTCAGCGTTCAACAACAAACTTAGCTGGTAGTTTCAACATAGGAGTATACGCTCCTTTGGCTTCAATGGCTTCTACTTCACCTGGAGTATCGGGTGAGATACAACTCTTTTACAACCCTGTTATTGGACAAGACCCCATAGGCAACCAAGTCCATTTTATTCAACGGGTATTCAATAACCATGCTGTTATAGCTACCCGTCAGGGAAATATCGAACTACCATACGGTACTTTAGAGAATAAGATTGATACCGTCATAGAGCAAACTAATCCAATCTATGTGGATCTTCAAAACCCTCAGAAGCAAACATTTAATCCTTTTTATGATACATACGGTCAGGTATGGAGCTACTCAAATAGCAGTATTCTTGTCCGAGATGTTTCAGGCAGAAATGATTTCTTCAATAATAATGACTGGTCGGCTGAACTATATCTTGTTCAAGAAACCGCACCCAAGACAGTAACGATTTATAACGGCATTTCGTGGGGGTGGAACAATACCTTCACACCTTCTCCTCCTCCTATTTCTCAGCCTCCACTTCCTTGTGACGGAAGTAGTGGTGGCGGCGGATGCGTTACCACAGCCAGCGACATTGCAATCCGAGAACTTCCAGTTTCCGACTTTGACAGTGGCGACCCCAATCAATTACCAGAAAAAGTCCCCGAACCCACTACCCTATTAGGACTCTTGGCTTTAGGTGTTGCTGGAACAATTGAAATCCTCAAAAACAAGTTTAACAAACAATAGTGAAAAGTTTTTACACCCTGCTATTTACCTTCAGCATCATCCTTATCGACCCTTGGGGTAACAGTCGAGGTTCAATTTGGACGGAACCCAAAATATTAGCTGTTCTGTTAATTACCCTATTGAACCTCTCAATGCTTTGGGAAGCCAGAAAAT
Source organism: Planktothrix mougeotii LEGE 06226 (assembly GCF_015207485.1). Lineage (NCBI taxonomy): Bacteria > Bacillati > Cyanobacteriota > Cyanophyceae > Oscillatoriales > Microcoleaceae > Planktothrix > Planktothrix mougeotii. The sequence continues at coordinate 15,428 of NZ_JADEWU010000045.1, read as the reverse complement.
CCCTCACCGTACCCCGTAGCTGGAAAATCTACTCAATTCTATGGGGAATATTTTTAGGAATTGGACTGCTTTCTACTTTATTAAGTCCTTTCCCCCTATACTCTTTATTCGGTCAAGAACAGATGGGTGACGGCTGGTTATATTGGTTAACACTAGCTGTTTTTACCCTCAGCAATTCCTTACTCTTAACCCATCACCCCGAACTTTTTCACTCTCAACTCAAAGGACTACTGATAGGAGGAATTATCCTTGCCTTGAGTATCTTTCCCCAAGTCATTGATTGGCGAATTGACTATACTGCTACAATGGGGCAACTCATCCAGAAAAATGTCTTAGCCAGTACCATTTTCCAAGGTCAGCAACCCATTGGTTTATACTCCCATCGGGGTCATGCTTCATTTGTATTAGCAGCAATAGTCGTTCTTTTAATCACCAGTTGGCAGCACCAGTGGATCAGCGATCGCCTGATGAAAGCAGCAGGATTATTAATCGGATTAGCTATACTATTAACTCAGACTCGGCAAGCCGTGTTAGCTCTGTTAGTAGCAACAATTTACTTATTAGAAAAAAAATACTACAAACTGTTAATTCCTGCCACAATTATTTGTTTACTTGTCATTGGTATTGCTACAACTACTCGGCAGATCAATAATTTACCTTTAATTAAACAAATCACTTCCGGTCGCATTGGGATGTGGCAACTCTCAAAACATGGAATTAGTCAGCGTCCCTTACTGGGGTGGGGTTTTGATGGGTTTGGCATTGCCTATCCGTATATTGTCAATTCTGAAAAAAAGCTAAAAGTATTACATTTGGGTGATTTCAGCTTTGATGTGGAGAACGAAAAAGGAAAAATACACACAAAACCCTTACCGACTGCTAAAGCTCATAATCTCATATTGGACGTAACTTTATCTGTCGGTGTGTTAGGGTTACTGTCGTATTTTGCACTCATAATATTCCCGATCAAGCTTCTGATACAATCGCCTTACTATGGCATGGAAGCAGTAGCGATTTGCTATCTTATTTTTACCTTCACCTGGTTTGAATGCGCCCAATTCACCCATATCTTTTGGTGGGTGCTCAGTTTTAACAAAAAATTGCGATCGCTGAATGATTTTATCAAGTAACGACCGCTTTTTCTTTATTCTTTCTGACCCGACGTTGAAACAGCCCTAGCCCTTGCTTTTTAATCCTCTCCTTTTGGCCCAAATACCATTTGTACCACCATCGGTTCTCCCCCTTTTTCATGATATCGATCAGCCCATTGACGAATAATTTCATCTAATTCTTCAATGGCTTGATCAATTCGTTCAGGAGGGATATCTAATTCTTCCAAAACCCTCATCACCCTGGGTTGACGTTCAGCCCAATCTTTCATTAATCTGAAATATCTAGCTGTATCTTCAACCATAATATAAGTGCGCTCTTCCTGATCTTCTGGAGAATAGGAAGAACGATTTAGGGCATAAAAAGGCATTCCCCAAGGTGATTCTATTTTAATAACTGTTTCGGAATAAGTTAAACGTCGCTTAATATGTTCTGCTAAAGCTTCACTTAAAGGCATTCTGCGACTGGGTTCTAAATCTTCTTGAGAACGCCTATGCAAAAATTCAATTAATTCCATAAATTGAAAGGAATTAATTAATTGAGCATCGGGTAAATATTTCGGGAGTTTACTTTCAATAACCCGTTTTTCTTCTGAGGTTAAACTACTGCCGGAAATGCGAGATTTACCGGGTTGCCAAGGATAATGTTCTAACCAAACATAGGGAAACTGAATTAAATATCGAGGTTCTTGAGACCCCAACATTTTTAACAGTTTACCTTCGGTTAATGCTTGTTGAACTTCCTCAACAATCACTTTAACTCGCTTCGGTTCAATATGGTGCAGGTGTCCTGTCATTCTCAGGTTTTTTCCCTGTTCCATATAAGTCATATAGATAGCGCATTTTGCCGCCGTTGCGGCTGCATCCAGGAAAGCCCCATGTCGATGTCCACTGGTTCGCATCGCGCTAAAGGCCAGATATAACATGATCTGATCCATGGCGCTGGGGCTTAGACTTTTGATCAGATCGGTATCTTTTGTCATAATCATCCCTGAAATCGCCTACCTTGGAGGCATGGTAGCATCCTCCATAAATTGTGAGAAATTCTCTGACTTGGAAACCCTAAGTTTAGGGGAAGTCAGTTTTTTACTCAATCTACGCCAGTTCCTATCCCTGAGATGAGTGAGGTTTTGACGCTTGAGTGAGCGTTGTGAATTGAACTGGGATGTGACGACACGATTATCGATGAGCATCGTCAAAAATTAAGTAGATTATTTCGCACCCTTGGCACTCAGGGTTCTCTATTGATGGATGTGTCACACGACTCTATTATACAAGACCTCTTGCTTTCTACAAGAATTTGCTGAATTCTCAATAAAATTCCCCCGATTTTTGGATATTTTTCATCCCTAAGAAAGAGAACAACCCCCCTAGCCGTCTCAATGAGGTTAGGGGGGTCTAATCGCTTGAAAAATTGTTTTGAAAGATTGATATTGATTAAGAACGATTCATCTGACCTGCCATATTTGTAAACATTGCCATACTTGGCCCTGGCCCCCGGCGAGGAGTAGAGGCGTTCGGCATTAAATTATCTGGGGCGAAGGTCATCCCCGCAGGTGTTTTGACTTGTCCCGGGTTGAGGGGTGCGGGCTCCTTAGCAGGGGCGGGTTTAGGTTGAGGAGGAACAACGGCGGTGGTTTGAGGTTGCGCTGATGGGGCCGATGGGGTTTTAGTCTTTGCAGATTTTTCTGCTTTTGTTTGAGGTTCTGGTGCAGGTTTAGACTCAGGTTGAGGAGCCTGCTTGTCTTTCGCTTCGTCAAACTCTAAAAAATATTCTTCTTTTTTAGAATTGAATAGTTTACCTAACATTATGCTTACTCCGTCCGTATTTTTAACAACTTTAAAGCTTTAGCCTTAACGATAGATTAAGGAAGAATGAAAGATTTGTCGATAAAAATTTACATTTCGTTACATTTGTTCCCAGGACAACCCCCTGTATTGGGCTTTTTCCGCCATAATTCTGTTAAATCTTTGCGTTTATTTACAAATTTCTCAGAATCTCTTGCAGGTGGCCTGTTCTCGGTTGCCCATTTCCTGACATCCAATTCCCGCAGTGTCATATCCCGTAGTCGGGTAGGGTTTGTGATAGTCTAAGTTGGAACCAGATTAATCTCGTGTTGATCCGATGAATAACAGCACCCTTCGCAATCCGGTTTTATTGATTCATGGTATTTTTGATACTAAAGCTATTTTTAAAACCATGACAGCCCATCTAACTCAACGGGGATGGAATGTTCATAGTTTGAATCTTATTCCTAATGATGGCCGATTAGGATTAGAAATATTAGCCAAACAAGTTGCAGATTATGTGACTCAAACTTTCCCAGCAGAACAACCGATTGATTTAATCGGCTTTAGTATGGGGGGAATTGTCAGCCGTTACTATGTTCAACGCTTAGGAGGAATTGAACGAGTTCAACGTTTCATCACCATTTCCTCGCCTCATCATGGAACCTTAACCGGATACCTTTACCCCACCTTAGCCGCATCTCAAATGCGTTCAAATTGTCCGTTTTTAAAAGATTTAAATCGGGATTTAGAAACCTTAGACCGAATTAATTTTACCTCAATTTGGACACCCTATGACAGCATGATTGTTCCGGCTCAAAGTTCTCAAATGCCCATTGGTCAAGAATTTATTGTAAATGTTTTGGTTCACTCCTGGATGGTGAGTGATTTAAAATGTTTAGTTCGGGTTGAGGAAGCCTTAAATGCACCGTTAAAAACCCTCCCCACTCCGGTATCACCCGCTATGGTTTCACGTCACAACGGGTGACAAACCGAATTTTACACGTCTCCGACTTGGGCGTATTCGTTACAACCGAACACCGCTTCAGGATAACAATAGTATTTGAACTCTAAAAGATTCCCAAAGGGATCTTCTAAGAAAAAGGTGCGGTGTTCGGTGGGTAAATTCGGAAAACGGCGTTTAGGGTCTTGGTAAAATTTGAGGTGGTTTTGTTGGACACGGTTTAACAGGGTTTCCCAGTCCGCTTCCGAGGTAAAGACTAAGCCAAAATGTCGGGGATAAATCCCGTTTTGGGACGTTAGGGGTTCTTTGCTAACATGGGCAACAATTTGATGACCGTAAAGGTTCATAATAATGGAATTGGGGGTTTCTCGCCCCAGTCCACAGCCTAACCCTTCCCCATAAAAGGCTTTAGTTTCTGCAATATTGTTCACGGGAAAGGCAAGATGGAATAAAGTTTTGTTCATTGTTTTGAGATTGAGATTATGATTCATGAATTAGTCTGGCTTAATCCTTGGCTATTTGCGATCGCTTTAAATACAGTTTTAATTAGTTTAGGGGTAATTTTAGCCAAAAGGTTATTAACAACCGCCGGATGGCTGCACGCTTGGCTGTTGGGGGTACTAATTTGGGGGTGTTTGGGGTGGCGAGGTTATGTAATTGTAGTATTTTATTTTTTAGTGGGTTCGGGTGTGACTCGCATTGGAAAAGCTGAAAAAGAAGCCGCCGGAATTGCAGAAAAACGAGGCGGTGCTAGGGGGCCAGAAAATGTCTGGGGTTCGGCGTTAACGGCCACATTATGCGCGTTAGGAGTCTTTGTCCTAGAGGGTTTTTTTCCTGATGCAGTTGAACTACAGCCTTGGATTCCGCTATTATTATTAGGATATGTTGCCAGTTTTAGTACAAAATTATCTGATACCTGTGGAAGTGAAATTGGTAAAGCCTATGGCAAAAGTACGTTTTTAATTACCACCTTAAAACCCGTTCCTAGAGGGACAGAAGGGGCTGTTAGTTTAGAAGGAACATTAGCAGGTGTTTTGGCTTCTATTATTGTTTCTGTTTTGGGCTGGAGTATCGGTTTAATTAATGTTTGGGGAATTCTTGGGTGTGTCATTGCTGCATTTATAGCGACGAATTTAGAAAGTGTGATTGGTGCAACCTTACAAACCAAGTTTACCTGGTTAACCAATGAAATCGTTAATTTTATTAATACGTTAATTGGTGCGATCGCAGCTATCCTTTTCGGTTTTTATGGGCAATTTTTCTCCTAATTCGTAATTCGTAATTCCTAATTCGTAATTCGTAATTCCTAATTCCTAATTCACCTTTCCAATGGCTTGAGTAATCCGATCTAGTAAGATAGCTAACAAAACAATTGCTAGTCCTCCCACCGCCGCCATCCCCACATCCAAACGTCCCATCCCTTGTAATACCGTTAAACCCAGCCCTGGAACTGCAATCATAGAAGCAATAACCGACATCCCCAGAGAGAATAATACCGTTTGATTGACTCCCGCCAAAATCGTCGGAATAGCCAGAGGAATTTGCACGTCCCAGAGGATTTGTCTCGGCGTTGAACCAAACGCATAACCTACCTCAACAAACTCAGTTGAGACTTGTCGAATTCCCAAATTTGTAAAGCGAATTAAGGGAGGAAGGGCGTAAATAATTGTAGCAATGACCCCCGGAACTTCTCCAATTCCAAACAGCATAATTACCGGAACCAAATAAACAAAAGTCGGTAGAGTTTGCATCACATCCAGAAGGGGAAGAAACCCTTGTTCAAATCGGTTGCTGCGTGCACAAGCCACACCCAACGGAATACCAACAAGAATACAGAAAATTACCGCCGTAATCACCAAAGCCAGGGAAATCATTGCTGCTTCCCACTGTCCCATAAAACCTATTAACGCGAGAGCGAGGACGCTGAAAATTCCGACTCTTCGCCCAGCCAGTTTCCAAGTCGTCACACCCAACAGTATAAGGAAAATAAGCGGAGGAATTGTTAATAATAAACGGCGAATTTCTTCGAGTACCCAACTAATCGGAATCCGAATCGCTTGGAAAAAGGGGCGAAAGTGTTCTACTAGGAAATTAATGGCGGTGGTAATCCATTGAGCGAGAGGAATTGTGTATAGTTGGAAGGGATCTAATAGAATATTTAGTCTGTTTAAAGCTTCCGGGTTAGTTGGGTTTGGAATACTAGATGAGGATGCTTCGGGATTGTTATTAATCTGCTTAATTTGATTCAGCCACCCTTCAAATTGGGTTTGATTCTCCTTAATCCATTCTTCAGCATGACGACGAATATCTTGGGGTTTATTTTCACCTTGTTTAATACGAGAACTTTCTCTAGCCATATCCTCAGAAGGAATTTTAACCAGTTCAAAAAAACGTCGAGCCGTCGGATTATTTGCTAAAAAATTCTTGTTAGCAATCACTCGATATTTACCTTGAACCATTCCCAGATTTTTACCATTTACAGATGTATCTTTGTCGGTTAGTTTTCCATAACCTGGGCGAACAGCAGTAAAAGGAACTTCTAACCAGATAACATCTTGATTTACTTTCAGAATATCACCCAACCAGAACGGACTATAAGCATACAAAAAAACTGGTTTTCCTTGTTTATAACGAGTTAAAGCATCTGCAATTAAGGCGGTATAATTTCCTTTATTAATTTCTACAGTATCCCGCAGTTTATAAGCATCTAAATGGTAATCCATTTCTAACTCACAACTCCAACCGGGATCGCAACCCACGAGATCTGCTTTCCCATCTCCATCGGTATCAAAGATCTTGGCAATACGCGGATCTTGAAATTGTTGTAAGTTAGTAATTTTATATTGATCAGCCGTTTTTTTATCAATTTGATAACCTTGAATCAGGGGAAACAGTAGACCCACTTTCTCTAATTTTTTGTCACCGCCCGCATTTTTATAAAATTCATTATGTCCAGGATCTCCAAAAATGGGCGCAAAATCTAAATCTCCATTCGCCACTGCGGTATAGACAGCCGGATAAGTTGCTGCTACCAGGGGTGCTATTTTGTAACCGAGTTTCTCTAAGCCTATATTAATAATTTCAGATTGAAATCGATCGTCAATCCAATCACTTGTTGCGGAACGAATCATCACGCCTTTTCCAGGTAGATCTGAATTAGTTGTGGTTTGTGCTAAGGAGGAAAAATTGATTAAACCGATTAACAATAGAATCGTTAAAATCAACGTTTTTAATAGTTTTACTTTTGAATATTTGAACATATTATGAATTACGAATTACGAATTACGAATTACGATCTTTTTAGTTGAAATTCTCGCTAACCTTGCTTAAACTAGCGAGAATATCTGTGGGTTTTAAAACTCCTTTAAATTTTCCAGTTTCATCAACCACGACTAGGTTTTGTTCATGGCGGTAAAGGTGAAAAACATCTTCTAAAGGTACAGTTTCTGAAACTTTGGAAAAGTTAGTTTCCATGAATTGAGTAATATTTTTAACGTCTTGTTGAATTGCGAGATCAAGCTGTTGTGGATCAAGAAAACCAACAGGTTCTTTGTTAGGATTGAGTATATAGATTCGCTCTTTGTTTGAGCTTTGTATCTGTTGGAGTGCGAGTTGATCTAAATCTTCACCGAGAGTTAAGGAAATAGTTGGACGGGTAATGGTTCCTGCTTTCAGGATTTGTCCGCGATTAACATCTTGAATAAAATCCCGGATATAATCATTAGTCGGTTGATTTAATAGTTCTTCAGGAGTCGCAAGTTGAACAATTACTCCCTCTTTCATTACCGCAATGCGATCGCCTAATTTTAAAGCTTCGGGAGTATCATGGGTAATAAAAACGATAGTTTTGTTCAACTCTTTCTGAAGTCTTAATAATTCATTTTGCATCTCCCGGCGAGTCAAGGGATCGAGGGCGCTAAAGGGTTCATCCATGAGTAAAATCTCAGCATCCGTCGCCAACGCACGAGCCAGTCCCACCCGTTGCTGCATTCCCCCACTCAACGCCGAAGGTCGGTAGTCGGCCCATTGAGCCAGCCCAACGACTTCCAAGGCTTCCAAGGCTTTTTTCCGACGTTGGGTTTTGCTGATTCCCCGTAACTTCAATCCATATTCTACGTTATCAGCGACGGTTCGATGGGGAAATAAGCCAAAATGCTGAAACACCATTGATATTTTAGTGAGGCGGATTTGACGAATCCGTCTTTCATCAATATAGGCAATATCCTCATCATCAATATAAATGTGTCCACTGGTTGGGGTAATCAAACGATTAATACAACGAATCAGAGTCGATTTACCCGAACCGGACAACCCCATGACTACAAAAATTTCACCTGGGTTAATGGTAAAAGACACATCTGCAATCCCCAAAACCTGACCCGTTGCTTGCAAAATCGCCTCTCGGTTTGCGCCTTGGGAAAATAGTTTCAGTGCATCACGACAATTTTCTCCATAGATTTTGATCAGATGTTCAATGCGGATTTTGGGTTGAGAATCATTCATGAAACATAAGTTGTAAGACGGGTAGAACTCGGTTTATAATTTATCTTTTATTTTAGCAAATATCTGCTCTGGAATAGCGTGTTCTTGGGAGTAAACAAAATTATACTTTTGTTCTAGCTTTTTCCAATCTATTGAATTTTCTGATAGAATTTTTTGTCTAAACATTTCTAACGCCTTACCCGATAAACCTTTTTCAAAGCATTTTTTCATCAGTAAACGGCTTTCATCGATTTCGCCAATACATTCAAACGGAGTATGGGTTGATAAACCTAACATTTCTCGAAATGTAGGCTGTAAATCTTCATCATCAAACAAGTTGGATTGAAACACAGCATTAACCTCTTCCGGCTGACAAAAAGCCATTAACCCCAACCAAACATAAGCACATTTTGGGCATTTTTTACACCAAGGTTTTTGGATATTACACGAATGGATTTTGGGAATAACTTCGGGATATTTACTTAAATTTTGAAAAATGCGGAAGTCGTAAATCGGTTGTAAGATGCTAAAATATTTAAAGTTGGATAAAAGATGCTCTCGAACAAATTGATCTAAAATTTGTTCAGCTTCCAGACTTTTACCCCATTGATGATTAACTTCTTGTCCGATTTCTGACCAAAACAGATTCCCTGTGTTGGCACTTTTTTCATGGGCTAAACACAAATAATTGTATCCTCCATCGAGCATTAAAATTAAGGATTCAAAGATAGAAACAGGGGTTTCTGGAGCAGTAATTCCTGAATTTTCGGGAAAATAAAGTTGGAAAAAGGGAAAGTCAATAAAATCATCAAAAATTGAGATTTTATGGCTTTTAATCGGTTGAACATTTTCCAATACTTGAGCAATTAATTGATGTTGTAAATCAGCTTTGCCATAAACACTATGAGAATATTGCATAGAAGCAAAAGGAATTTCTGCTTCTTCCAACATTTTCATCGCTAAAATACTATCTTTCCCGCCCCCGCAACCTGTCAGAATTGTAGGATTATCCCCTAAAATTGAAACCGGATGACTTTCTCCTAATGTTTGTGAATAAATGATTTCGGGATGTTGATAATCTGTGATGTTATTTTCATACCAATGTTGACCAAATACGCCTTGATAGATTTTGATAAATAAATCTAAAACAGGCTTTTCCAGATGGGGAGAAATTTTTGAAATATCGTAATATTTGGGAAATAAAGAACAGAATTTCATGCCTTCAAATAAGGCAATATGGGCAGCAATCCGTTCTATTAAGGGTTGAGAATACTTTTCTATCAGTGCCGAAAATGAGACATCATGATAAAAAACTTTCGTGGAAAATCGAAATTGATCGGCACGATAGGAGATATCAAGATGATGTTCATGAATTACCAAATCATCTATTTTAATGACTTCAATTTTCATGACTTACCATCCATAAGTCCCAGGGCTACCTTTAAACGGCCCCACAATATCAGCCGTAATCCATCCCCCATAAAACTCCCCTGGTTGAGGGATTACTTGCTCATCGTTAACATAGCAAGCATCCATTAAACTAGCAATAAAACCATAGTATTCTTGAATCGACTCAAAACCGGGGGTCGGTTCAAAATAGCGCCAAGCGGCATGGTTAATATATTGATCACCGATGCTGATATCGTAATATTGATATCGCCCTTTCCATTCACACAATCCTTTTTTAGGTGTTGCAATCAGATGTTCTAATTTAATGTCTTCTGGGGGAAAGTAATAAGTTGGAGGATGGCTAGTTTCTAAGACTCTTTTGCCTCTATTGGTTTCGGCTAAAATAATCCCCTTACAAATCACCTTCAGATGTTTATTCGTATCTTCCAAAATAGCAGGACGGGGATAATTCCAAACGGATTCTTGACCGGGTTCTGGTGGAATAGGATTGGGTGTTCTCATTGTTGTATAACTGGGTAGAATTTCTGTTTAACTAGCGGTTGATAGTTTGGTCAGTCCGCCATGATAGTTAATCAATTTAGATTCAGCTTTGCCAATTTGAGCTAATCGAAATTGCCACTCAGAAATCTCTTCATAACTGAGGTGGTGGGTGTCACAACAGGGCGTCCATAAACCACCCACAATTGAGGGATCATCAAACCGCAATAAACCCGATTTACGGATATTTTCGCCTTGGGGTGTTCCGGGTATGGGAGAAATAGAATAGGAAGCAACTTGAAATTCTAAATTGGGGTTAATTTCTCGGAGTTGTTGATGGAGTTCTAAAATCGCTTCTTCAAGACGCGATAAACTGTCATGGTTGTCATCAGGAAATCCAATGATAAAACCATAGACAATCACCGGAAGACCGACTCGAACAATGGCTCGCATCATCTCACAATGTTGCCGCCAAGGGAGAAGCTTTGCATAGGATTCTCGGCCAAAAACCGGACGTTCGGCGGGAATATAACCGAGAAAACCGCCAACTTTGCCATCCCATCCCCAAAGGGCTTCGATTAATTCTTCATCCGGTGTGAGGTCTGTATGATCGTAGTTGCGTCCTCGACCTAAAGTCGCTTTTCTCAGTTCTAAACCATTAGGCCATAAAAGCGGCATTCCAATTTCTCTGGCACCCTTAGTAATTTGTAGAACTTCTTCTCGTCCCTCTGGAAACAAAACACGACCCAGAAATTGATCAGAACCCATCACGGTACATTTTGCCCCAGCTTCCTTCTGACGAGCAATCCATTTGAGGGTAGTTTCCGGTGACATCCGCCGAAAGCCTGATGTGTAGGTTGGGGTTTGGCAGAAGTCACATTTGCGATCGCACCCAATATCAGGATAGACTGAGCCGATGGGTACAAGGTCTTCAATAAAAGGCTCTTCTGAATATTCTTGACCCAAACATTGTCGGGCGACGTCCACCGATGGCAGTGCCCACTCATCGGGGCTCATGGCTTTAGTCCGGTTGGGATAAGAACGACCATCGGCAAAAAGCACACCCGTCAGCTTTTCTCGTGGCAGTGTTCCCACTACATGGTCAAAAATCGGCCAATTGGCTGCACCGGATTTATCCGTGACGATGGCTGTTGCACCCGCTTTCAGGTAATGTTCCGGTTCAGCAATGGCGTCAGACCCGCCCACAACAACGGGTTTGCCTTGACTGGCGAGATGGGCGATGGTCATACAGGTGACTTGGCGTTCTTGGGTGTAGTTAACAGTCACTCCCCAAGCATCATAAGCGTCTGGATCGACATCAAAAATCCGTCGCCCCACATAAGCTTTAGTCAGATTCATGCCTTTCCAGGTCACTTCTCCAAAGGGTTCTCGACAATCACCATCTTTGAGATTAACCAATTGAGCATCGAAACCACCCGCTTGTAAGTCAGCCATTAAAACCTGCTTACTGAGTAGAGTATTCCGTCGATATAAGGCTGTCCAATTATGCCCTTCTTCGTCATATAATCCCAGGGCGGGTACTTCCACAAGTCCAATGGTCGGCGCCTTTTTTGAGGGTAATGTCATGAGAATCTCCTAAAAACAGAGGGAAAATTTTAATGTCACTGGATGTAGATTGTTGGAGACATCAATCTCTAAGTTTATAGACCTATAGGGAGGGGGAAATTTCAGAATCTGTTTATGTTTTATTGATTGTAGGGGTAGTCTTTAGGATTTTCAATACCAAACCCACCAATCGTTAATTAATCTTTACGATTTCTTTATTCAATTCTTAAATTAAAGGGTAAACGAGCATAAATTCCTTTGGGATCATTCATTGTTGTTAGGGTCGATAATTCCTCTTTAAGTCTGAGAAATTCCTGGGTTAAGGGATCAACCGGAGTCCCTAGGGAATGTCCGGTATTTTCTCCGGCTAAATTTTCTAAGATTCGTTCTTCTAAGCTTCGAGGTTTCGGGGCTTCTTGTAATGTCCAATTATCTCCTAAGTTTGCTTTTTTAACTGCTGCTGCGATCGCGGCATCTAACCCTCCAATTTCATCGACTAACCCTAACTGTTTGGCTTGTGATCCTGACCAAACTCGCCCTTGAGCAATTTCTTGAACTTTAGTCTTGGGTAATTTACGATTCGTCGCTACATGAGAAACAAACCGTTCATAAATTAAGTCTACAATCCGTTGTAGTTTTGCTAATTCTTCTGGAGTTTTCGGGCGACTAATGCTTTGAATATCGGCAAATTTACCTGTTTTAACAATATCCCAAGTAATGCCATTTTGATTAGAAATATCTTGAATATTAAATAATAATCCAAACACCCCAATTGATCCAGTAATGGTATTGGTTTCGGCAAAAATTTGATCCGCACCCATTGAGATCCAATATCCCCCGGAAGCCGCATAATTTCCCATGGAAACAATTACAGGTTTTTGCTTGCGGATCAGTTCTATTTCCCGTCCAATTACCTCGGAGGCTGTGGCACTTCCCCCTGGACTATTAACCCGTAAAACTACTGCTTTTACCTTTTCATCTAAGCGAAGTTTTCTTAATTCTTTGGCTAACCGATCCCCTCCAATTTGAGTTGAGGTTCCTTTTCCATCGACTATTTCACCCTCAGCATAAACAATAGCAATTTTATTATCGCTATTTTTATCGCCACTATTGTTTTTAGCAACTTCAGGTAGTTTTGAATAGGAAGTAATACTGATTTGGCGAAATTGCTTATCCTCTTCTTGAGATTCTCCCGTGATTTTTTTGAAGTTAGTAACCACTTCATCACCATAAGCAATCTGATCTACCAGCTTTGTTTTTAAAGCGGTATTTGCTAATAAAATGCCTTCCGTATTAGAAAAAGCTTGTAACTGTTGGGGTGTAACTTGACGACTAGGGGCAATTGTTCTTAACCATTCTCCCCAAATATTCCCTAACAATTGTTGGGTTTGTTGCCGACTTTCCGGGCTTAATTTTTTGAGTAAAAAAGGTTCAACGGCTGATTTATATTTCCCCACCCGTGTAACTTGCACGCCAATGCCATATTTTTCTAATGCACCTGTTAAAAACATGACTTGAGAACTCAAGCCTTTAATATCTAAAGACCCTAAAGGATTAACAATGACTTGATTTGCAACGGAAGCTAAATAATATTCCGGTGCTGTCCAGTCCATATCATAAGCAATAATGGTTTTTCCGCTCTCTTTAAACCGTTGTAAGGCTTGACGAATTTCTTTTAAATTAGCTAATCCTGCGGAGGTGGGACTATTAGTTCCTTGCAAATAAAGAGCGATAATTTTGTCATCTTTGCTGGCTTGATCAATACTTTGAACTAAGGTTCTTAATTGAATTTCTGTTGCAGTATTTTCGGATAAGGCTTGTTGTAATGCTTCCGAAGTTGAAGGATTAGGGCCAGTATCACTAACACTTAAGGATAAATCAAATACTAATACAGATTTATCCTTAACTTGTGGCCCTGAATCTTGACTCGCACTCATAATAATCAGGAAAATTAATCCGCCAATTCCCATTGTGGTAATTAAGACAAGTCCGATTAAATTTCCTAATAAACTTGCTAATGTAAACTTGAAAAAATCTTTCATAATTATGATTTAGGGATAGGGTTAAATCTATTGTAATTAATTTCAATTAGGAGGGAGGAGAGGGAGGGAAGATTTTATTTTTCCAGAGTTAATGCTCCTGATGTTTGCAGTTCAGAAAGGGTACGATTATTTGTACAAAAAAGAACCGTAATCAGTTCAGCTTGTAAAATTTCAACTAAAGTATAGACGGCTGCTTCAGATTCAGCAGCGGCTTGCAAAAACGGCCATGCTAACCCGGCTAAATTTGCACCCAAGGCGATGGCTTTTGCCGATTCTAAACCATTGCGTAATCCCCCGGAAGCAATTAACGGAATATCGGGGGAAAGTTCGCGAATTTTGCTAATACAATCAGCCGTCGGGATTCCCCAATTAGCAAAGGTTTCCCCTAGGCGACGTTGTAAGGGGTCTTGAGCGCGTTCTCCTTCAATTTTAGCCCAAGATGTGCCGCCTGCGCCTGCAACGTCAATGGCAGCAACTCCGGCTTCGATTAATTGTTTTGCCATGGCTGCATTAATACCATTTCCGACTTCTTTAGCAATCACAGGAACAGGAAGTTGAGTACATAATTGTTCGATTTTAGGGAGTAATCCTTTAAAGTTGGTATCACCTTCGGTTTGAATACATTCTTGTAAGGGATTAAGATGTAAAATTAAGGCATCGGCTGCTAATAAATCAATGGTTTTTCGACATTCTTCTAAACCATATTGATAATTTAGCTGAACGGCTCCTAAATTGGCAAAAAGTAAAATATCAGGAGCAACGGATCGCACCGCAAAGGTATCTGCAACATCAGGATTTTCTACCGCTACCCGTTGGGAACCTACCCCCATAGCAATATTATAGTGTTGAGCTACAGCCGCTAACCGATAATTAATTAATTTTGCTGGTTGTGTTCCCCCGGTCATGGAGGAAATTAAGAACGGCGCTCCTAATATTTTACCTAAAAACGAGGTTGTGATTTCAATTTCACTGCGGTTTAAATCCGGTAAACAACAATGGGTAAAATGATAACGTTCTAATCCCGTTGTTGTTTGTCGAAACTGCACATCTTCTTCTAAGCAAATCCGCAGGTGATCTGCTTTGCGGCTTTCAATTTGAGTAGAAGCAATATCCATCGGAACAGTATTCGGGGAAATTAACACAGACATTGAGTTTTATTAAGACTCAACTTTTAACAGTATTACCTATTTTGGTTGACGGTTGACAGTTATCAGTTATCAGTTATCAGTTATCAGTCATCAGTGTAGAGACGTGCCATGGCGCGTCTGTACCAGTTATCAGTTATCAGTCATCAGTCATCAGTCATCAGTGTAGAGACGTGCCATGGCGCGTCTGTACCAGTTATCAGTTATCAGTTATCAGTCATCAGTCATCAGTGTAGAGACGTGCCATGGCGCGTCTGTACCAGTTATCAGTTATCAGTTATCAGTTATCAGTCATCAGTCATCAGTGTAGAGACGTGCCATGGCGCGTCTGTACCAGTTATCAGTTATCAGTCATCAGTCATCAGTCATCAGTCATCAGTGCTTAGATGTACTTAAAGCCTACAGCCTCACTCCCCCCTAGGTGCATCTGTACAGAAATTAATGA